>JAUXEW010000258.1 GCA_030620375.1 Desulfobacteraceae bacterium
AATCCAAAATCCCAAATCCAAATTCCAGAATCAATAAGGAGGGTGTCATGCCTGATACGACCTTTGATGCCATCATTATCGGTGGTGGAACCAAAGGGCTGTTCCTTGCCATGTATCTGACAAAATATGCCAACATGAGTGTTGGCATATTTGAAAGACGTCATGAGATCGGCGGGGGCCTGGCCACCGAAGAAATTGCCGCGCCCGGCTTTCGTGGCAATACCCATGCTTCGATACAGCTCCCCTGGTATTATTTGCCGCTATGGCGCGACTTTCCGGAATTCTGGGAGTATGGCGCAAGAATCGACCAGTATCTGGTTAGTGAAGGAGCGGTATTCGGGAACAATCAGACCTGTCTCGCCATATACAGCCAAAAGGATGATCCGACCCAGGAACGGACGGCAAAAGAAATCGCCCGATTTTCAGAGAGGGACGCGGACAGATGGGTGAAGCTATGGGATCTGTTTGCCTCTGAAGAACTTCAGCTTGTTCAAATGGACATGCTGTTTCATCCGGCTGAAGAGCGGATGGAGAAAGGAATTATGGAGCGCCAGGCCGCTGCGTATCCGAAAATTGTTGAAGCCGGCTTTGAGCCGGATTCTCTGGTGTTTGCTGCCAGCCACCTGAGGGCGGCGCGGGAATACTGGGAGAGTAAGGAGTTGCAATACTGTTCAGTCAGGTTCGCCCTGTCCGGTGCATTCGACGTCACCCATCCGGGGAACGGCGCTCAGGCCTTTGCCATCACAGCAACCCTGCCTACAATCAGTTTTGCCAGAGGAGGCACCCACATGGTTGCCCATGCGGCCCATCAAATTCTGGTAAAAAACGGGTGTCGGTTTTTTACACACAGCGAGGTTGACAAGGTGATTGTGGAAAATGGAGGGGTCACCGGGATCCGTCTTGCTGACGGTACTGAAATAGGGGCACGAAAACTGGTTGTCAGTGCCGGATTAAATCCCTTACAGGTGTGTTTTGATTTGCTGGGCAGAGAATATTTTCATTATCAGGCGGCCCGTCGTGTCGAGCTTTTGGAACATACATTCGGTTGCCTGATGTGGTATACCTTTGCCCTTCATGAGGCGCCCCAATATGAGGCAGCAACATTCAACCCGGATATTAATCGGGCATACTGGCTTGGACTGTCTGAGGACAACAATCCTGAACGTATTGCCCGGGAGTGTCTGTGGTCCCGACTGGGCAAATTTTCGCCCATGGAGGACTTCGCACCGGTGGTATGGTGTCACAGTCTTTTCGATTCAGCATTTGCCCCGCCGGGAAAACACACGGCCGGCACAGAACAGCTTGCGCCCCCTGCCTCCGCATTCACCATGAAGGAATGGAAGGAAATTAAAACGCGGTATGCCGAAGAGCTCCTGACTTTCTGGAAAAAATTTGCACCTAATATGACCGATGCCAATGTTATAGGCGTGGATACCAACTCACCATTGGATCATTGCCGGTTGAAGAACATGGCACCCAACGGAAATATGAGCAGTATTGACCATGTGCCGTATCAGTTTGCCGAGAACCGGCCCACGCCGGAGTTGGCCAACCACAGATTGCCGGTTAAGAATTTTTACGCGACCGGAGCGGCATGGCATTCGGGGGCAAATTCGGGATCTACTGAGGCATACAACTGCTACCGCATCATTGCCAAAGACATGAATCTGCCAAAGCCGTGGGAAGACCCAGGGAAAGAAGAGCCTTATTCCTTATATGAACAATGGAAGAATATTAATCAAAAAATAAGGGAGATCCCCCGAGAAAACAAAAGTGAGTAGCGTGTTTAGAGCTCGACATAAAAACCGCATTTGAGGAGAAGAGATTATGCCTGAAAGAGATATTTATCAGGACCTTGCGAAAATGATCGATGAGGGCGATATTGTCGGCCAACCCATAACGCCCTCTTTTTTGAAGCTTTTGAGTTTACAGTTTACAGATGATGAGGCTGAGCTTGCCCTGAAGATCGGTATGACGGGTGGAACACTGGATGATCTTACCGAAAAAACCGGAATGGATAAAGATGAACTAAAGAACAAAATGATGGCTATGGCTGACAAGGGCACCATTATTTACGATCCGGCAGATAAAGACCCGATATACAGAACAGTGGGGATGACAGCCGGCGGACTTACGGAGACCGGCCCGTGGGCCGGTATTCGGTTTCCTTTTTCAGCGGAACTGATAAAAACAGCGCATCAGGTAACCATAGAGCATTGTGAAGACAAGCTGGGCGCACTCGGAATGGCCTATACTCCGGTTTGGGTAGGCATGGCCGCGTTGCCCGACGATGTTCAGCCCTCAGAAAATTTAGCTGAAGAAGTAAAAGAGGCGGGACACTGGAGTGTGTCCATGTGCCCCTGTCGGGTATCACGGGCATTGGTCGATCCGGAAAATACCTGCGATCATATATATGAAACCTGCGTTCATACAGGCGCTCTGAGCCGATGGGCTGTAAAGCATAAGATGGCCCGTGAGCTCTCCCATGATGAATTGGTAGATCTTCTTAAGGAACTCAATAAGGATGGTCTCGTTCATACCATTAATCTTCTTGGCCAGATCTGCAACTGCTGTGAAGATTGCTGCGGTATCTTCCGAACCCATAAAATGGGAGCGCCGACGTTTATCCCTTCTCCGTTTATGGCCCAGGCTGATCAGGAAACATGCACGGCTTGCGAAACCTGTGCGGACCGCTGTCCGGTGGATGCCATAACCGTTGATGACACTGCGGCAGTGGATCAGCACGTGTGCATCGGTTGTGGTGTATGTGTGCCCGCATGTCCGGTAGATGCTGTCGAGCTCATAAGACGGCCGGAATCTGAGTAGGCCGGAATTCCGGGTGGCGCCCGGGGGTCGATGGTTTCGCACTACAGCCATGGTCTGAACCAATACTTACATACGTTTAAGGAGGCGAGCAGCGTGGAAACAAATATCCAGTCAACGGCATTCCAGGAGTTTAAACAAGCCGCTGAGACCATAATAAATCCTGAGATGCAGAAATGGAAGGATCAGGGCGGTAAGATTATGGGATACTTCTGCTCTTCTTTTCCCGAAGAGTTGATTGCCGCAGCCGGCCTGCTTCCTTTTCGCATGCGGGCTACCGGCAGCAAGGGGACCGAACTTTCAGACGCTTTCTTTGCCAGCAACAACTGCAGCTTTCCCCGCCATGCATTTAACATGGCATTGGAAGGAGAATTCAATTTTCTGGATGGTATCCTCTTTTTTAACAGCTGCGATAACGTCCGCCGGGTGTACGATCACTGGGTACGCCAGCTGAATACACCTTTTGCGGATATCATCAATATCCCAAAAAAGGCTGACCCGGCTCAGGTGGATTATTTTTGTGATGAACTGGCTCACTTCAAGGGACGCCTGGAAGCGCATTTAAACATCGATATTACTGATGACCGTTTGCGTGAAACGATCCGGCTGTACAATGAAAGCCGTCGACTTTTGAGGCAGCTTTATAGCTTACGCAAAGCAGAGCATCCTCCGATCACCGGTGCCGAAGCTCTGACAATAACTGTTGCGTCAACAGCTATGCCAAAAGATAGGTACAACCAACTACTCACCCAATTTTTAGATGACATAGGTAATACCAATGGTCACACGGATTACCGGGCCCGATTGATGGTGCTGGGCGGTGAGCTGGATAATCCGGAGTTTATGAAGATCATTGAGGACCAGGGGGCCATCGTGGTGACCGATGCCCTGTGTTTTGGTTCAAAAATTTTCTGGAAAGACGTGGATGAGACCATAGAAGACCGGTTAAGAGCCCTTGCAAAGCTTTATTTAGCGGACCGCCCCACCTGCCCCCGGGTCTATGGCAAGTATCCGGACCGTTTGGCATATATCCAGAACATGGTGCATGATTTTCAAGTGGACGGCATTATTTTTGAACGGCTGGCCTTTTGTGAAATATGGGGGTTTGAACAATTTTCCCTGACAAATGATTTCAAAGACCTGGATATCCCCATGCTGGCCATAGACAGGGAATACACCCTGGGCGCAGTGGGACAGTTAAAGACACGGGTGCAGGCGTTTCTGGAAACAATGGGGA
>JAUXEW010000208.1 GCA_030620375.1 Desulfobacteraceae bacterium
CTCGCTAACCCCGCAGAAAGGGGGAATGTGCTCGCATTGCTTGTTCAAAAGAGCGAAAACTTAAGCTCTGGGCCAAAAGATGCCATTTCTGAATGGGCACTAGATAAAACAATTTGAATGCCAATTGTCAAGCAACTTATATAAAAAGGTCCAAGCATTTTTGGCACTGTGAATAGAAAATTCGTTCCGGTCGAAGATACCCCGCTGCAAGTGGGCGGGGTATAAAAAGTAACATGATAAAATATTTGATTAAATGCCTTTATCTTGTTAAATTAATTATGGAACAGCTGAAGAAAAAGGCCAAAACCCTTGAACAAGCAATGCAAGCGCATTCCCCTTAGCTTGTGTTATAATGTTTCTGAGTTACCATTCCTTTTCCCGGTATAGGTCGAAGCACTAAATGAAACGCAAGGCATAGTGGTAGCATGGGAATTTACACCATGCCGGTATGCCTCAACATAACGAAAGGAGGAAAACATATGTTTGAAGTGTTGATGACCGAAAAACAGATGAAGCTAAGGGAAGAGGTTCGCCAGCTGGTTAAAAGCATTCCCAAGCAATTGCTTTTGGATATGGATGCCGATAAGATCAGCTTTCCCACTCAATTTTTAACCGACGCCGGAAGAAAAAACCTTCTGGGCTTGAGATTTCCAAAAGAATGGGGCGGCCGGGGGCTGACATGGGATGAAGAGCTGATCGCGTTGGAAGAAATCGGAACGCTCGGTATCTGTTTCGCCTGTCAATACAGTCTGGTTTCTATCGTTGGCGAGACCTTGAATGTATATGGGACCGAAGCCCAGAAAGAAAAATTCCTCAAACCTACTCTGGCGGGCGAGATGTTCTGCGCGGAGGCCCTCACCGAACCGCGAGGCGGAAGCGATTTTTTTGGGACAACCACTACGGCCCGTCGGGAAGGCGATTACTATATCCTAAACGGTCAAAAACGATTTGTTGTCGGAGCGGAAGGTGCCGATTTTTTCGCTGTTTACGCCAAGACCGCTCCTGACGCAGAGCCCCATAAGTCAATCAGCCTTATGATCGTCGAAAGGGGTGAAGCGGTAACCGTCAAGCATGTTTACGGCCTTATGGGTGCCCGGGGCAATGGAACAGGCCGTTTGGTTTTTAAAGATGTTCGTGTGCCGGTTGAAAACATTGTGGGTGAAGAAAATGGCGCAACCAAAATCTTCTGGCAGATGATGATTCCCGAAAGATTGCTTTCAGGCATTACCAGCAGCCGTGCCTGTTTAGCGCTGGCCGTTCGCTACGCCAACCGCAGAAAGGCTTTCGGTCAACCCATACGAAATTATCAGGGAATTAACTTCAAAATTGCCGACTGCATTACCAAGCTCGACGCGGTCACGGCATTTGCCCATACGGTTGGCAAAATCGTACAAAACAAATTGGGAACTTCAGGATATCGTCGCAGATTGGTTTCCGAGGTCAAAAAATTCTCAACCCGGGCTCAGTGGGAAGTGTTAAACGATTGCATGCAGATCCTGGGGGGAATCGGATACACAAATGCCTTTCCCGTAGAAAGAGAACTGCGGGGTTCACGTTTGGCTACGATCTGGACCGGAACCACCGAGATCCAGAACATGATTATCCAACATGAATATTTCAAGGAGGTGCTGGCCAAAGGAATAGAAGGACGAGACATCGAGGCCGACGTTCCCCTGACCGATGAAGAGTTGGCTGAAGAACGGATTTATGAGTAACGGCGGTTCGGGAAAAAGTCCTCCCCCAAAAAAAAGGGGAAAGTGAAAGTATGAAACTTTCTGCTTTCCCCTAAATCATTGTTTCTTAGCAATTACGGTTTTTGAACCACGTCGGACTGCAGCGCGTCAAACATTATCTGATTAACATCGTCAAAATATTTGGGGTTGTCCATGCTCATGATTTTTTCCCAGTTTTCTGCAACCATTTCAGGAGTGGGTTTATCGCCGAACATCATTCCCGGCCCGGACATGACCTGTGAACGGCTGAAGAAACCGGCAAACGCATTGATATAGGCACCTGAGTCCTGGCATTGTTCCGAAACCAAATACAATACGCCAGGGGTGATATACTCCACCTTCAACTTGTCAAACATTTCCGGCGGCATCACATCCTCGGTCATTCTTGTCCCCGCACTCGGAAGCAGCATGTTGGTTTTGATACCGTATTTCGCACCTTCGATCTTTAATACATTAACCAGACCGGCCATTCCTGCCTTAGCGGAAGCGTAGTTTGCCTGGCCGAAATTACCAAACATCCCTGAGCCGGATGACGTCATCAAGATTCTGCCGTATTTGTTTTCTTTCATATTGATAAAAGCCGGCTTTGTGACGTTAAACGTGCCTTTTAAATGAACCGCCAAAACCGCATCCCATTCTTGTTCAGACATCTTGGCAAACGATTTATCCCTTAAAATACCCGCGTTGTTAATCAGAATGTCAATTTTACCATATGCATCCAGCGCAGTTTTAACTATATTTTCACCACCTTCCGCGGATGCTACGCTGTCAAAATTAGGGACAGCTTCGCCACCTTGGGCCTTTATTTCATCCACAACCTGGCTTGCTGCAGTATCACCTGACCCGCTTCCGTCCCGAGTCCCACCCAGGTCATTGACCACAACTTTGGCACCTCGTTTGGCCAACTCAACCGCATAGTCCTTACCCAGACCGGCGCCTGCACCGGTAACAATCGCAACTCTCCCTGAAAAATCAATTTTAGACATAACGATCCTCCTTATACCTTTTTAATTTAAATTTATTTAAACCGTAATAGCGAACACATTCCCCGTAGCTTACCCCGGGGTTAGTGAGTGAATGTAAACCACCACTCGCATAACGGAGGGCTTTATGTTACCGCATAACGGTATTGAAATGGCTTCCAGTTAAACATCGCCATATACAAGACACAGTGGCCGCTAAAGGATGAAATCATGCATATAGTAGGTCCGGCTTCTGTGCAACCGCCATAACTCAGCAAATGAAAACTTTTTGCCACGCCGGTAAAACATTGACAAAAATAAAATGGAGTGTCAAGAAAAAGCAAGCCCATTGTTGATGTTTTATTTTTTTTAAAAATTTTTCTAAAGTTACGGGTTGACTTGCCGATATAGTATTTGATACAATTATTTATTGGAGTCGGACGCTTTATTTAGGGCACTATATAGATTGACAAATTAAATATTCCGAAAGGGCAAAACCGCTAAAAAGCGGTGACGCAAAACCACGGATCTAAAGCATTTTTGCCATGATAGCCGGGTTACCGAATTTTTCCACAACGCCTGTGGGTAACCAACCCGGAGGCGTTTTTTTTTGTTGGATCCGGTATTTTTAAACTGCTTCTTCTCAAAAATGACTTACCGGTCCGACGCTTCATATTCGGCTTAATATTTACAACATAAAACAAAAGAGTGAAAATAAATGTCCATCAGCAATGTACTTGAAAAAATAATACGATCCATTGATAAACTTCCGCCTTTCCCGGAGACAGCGAGACGGGTACTGGAAGTTGCCGGCAATCCAGACGCAGAGATAGGTGAAATTGTAAAAATTATCCAGTATGATCAAGGTGTTACAGCAGATTGCCTGCGGATTTGCAACTCCAGTTATTTTGGTTTGAAAGAAAAGGTTGACTCTGTACATCGCGCGGTTGTTTTACTGGGAGCCAAAACTTTAATTAAAACCGTTATTATGGAGAGCTGTAAAACGGCGGTATATTCCGAAGCACAAACCGGATATGGATTAAGACCCGGTGAGCTCTGGAGACATAGCGTATCGTGCGCGTTGATATCACAGCTCTTAGCGAACAAGATGGGTCAAAAAGATCTTCATGAGTTGTTCACCGCTTCTCTTTTGCATGATATTGGAAAACTGGTGATTGATTCGTTTATTGCCGATAATTTTCAGGCCATGTTTTCTTTGATGCGGGAAGATGGATTCGGATATGTGGCGGCTGAAAAAGAATATTTTGGAATAGACCATGCTGAATTAGGGGGAATCATAGTGAAAACCTGGAATTTCCCTCAATCTTTAATCGAAGCGATCCAAAACCATCATCAGGATCTCTCAAATACCCAAGATGTTAATATTGAATCACTTACAGCCTTGAGCAATCTTATTTGCCATATAACACAAGAAAATTCATCCGTTGCTCAACATGAAGGAATAACGTGCCAAATAAAACAAGACGTCCTGGACCCTTTCGGACTAGATCAAACCGAAATCGATAAAATAACAAGTGACTTTTCATATGAAATAAAAAAAGCTGAAGAATTTTTTACAATAGCGGTGTAACCAAGTTACTATCACAGGTTTGAAAGTAAATTAAAGACGGAAAATCATGATTGAATCAAAGTATTTAAAAGATGATTTAAAAAATATAGAGCAGCTGTCTATAATTCCCGCCTTTAAGAATCTGCATATAAGAAAGATAGCGGCTCTGTTGAAGCTCAGCAAAATCAGGCAGTATGAAAATGGGGAATGTATCATAAAAGAAGAAGAACAGGACATTTGGTTGTATTTCCTTCTCTCAGGAAAAGTAAGAATCGAAAGTAAAACCGTAACGATTTGCACAATCGATAAGACGGGAGAATTGTTTGGCGAAATGCGATTTACAGACGGCCATAGCCGATCTGCGTCGGTATTTGCAGAAGGCAAAACAATCTGCCTGGCGGTTGATACGTTGGCAAAAAGCCGCCTTAATTCTGATGAAGAAGCGACCAGTTTGATAGCCTTACTATTCAAAATCATCTCGAGAAGCTTATCACTGCGTTTGCGGTCCTCAAATGAAGAATTAATTAGAACTAAAAAAGAATTGGCAGAGCTTAAGAATATTTCACAACCGCTGCTTGATCAAAATCCCCGGTAACGGCTATAATGCTGATAAAGCAAATCCGGCTATCTGACGCATGTCCTCTGATTCGCCTCTATCCTCCCTTAATCTGATTAATGTTTCTTTAAGCCTCTCTCTCCTCTCTTTTCTGTCTGCTTCAACCACTTGACCGCCGCCGCTTTGTTCCTGGTATATACGAACCAGCAGTCCGGACATTTCATTCAAGCTATAGCCCATTTTCATCCATAAGTGCAATTCATCTACAAAGCTA
>JAUXEW010000189.1 GCA_030620375.1 Desulfobacteraceae bacterium
ATCCAGTAAATTCAATTACTTCTGGATGCCGGATCAAGTCCGGCATGACGGTTTTGGGACTTTTTACGAGTTCATCAAACCTTAATTTTAGGCATTTTAGTTCACGTTAGCCACTTGTCACTTTTTGTCATTGTACTTTTTACGAAGCCATCAAATTTAAGTGCCTAAAGCAAAGATCCGGATTTAAACATCATGCGTCTGCTTGATACGTTAAAAAAACTGGTATTTAAAGAAAAAACAGATGATTCGGCCGATGTTGAGGAACTCCGCATCGCATTTAAGGCGCGGTATCATAATTTTAAACTCCTTTTAAACGCCAATAACAGGGCCCTTGAGACCATGGCCGATATCGAACAGGCGCTTTACGGCACATATCCCTTTGGCATGTCTTTTGTCCGTTCAAGCTGTACCGCGGTTTCGGTCAATGTCTTTCATATGATTAAGAACCTCGATGAATTGTCACCCCACAAGTATCACCGGCTTTATGATCGATTTAATGATATCCAGCGGGAAATCGATCACCTGCTGACCCGTAAAAAAGTAATAGCGGATGAAAGATTCACTATCCATTTTAGTAAGGTTAATCGAGATCTGGCCGATTTAGTGGGCAGCAAAATGGCCAATCTTGGGGAGATAAAAAATAGAATTCATTTAAATGTTCCCGGTGGTTTTGTCATTTCCGCCCATGCATATCATCGGTTTTTAGAAGCCAATGACCTTCAGACCGAGATTGACCGGCGATTTCAAGTTGCTGATGTAAATGATATGCAGGCACTATACACATTAAGTTCAGAAATCCAACAACTGATTATTCGGTCAAAAATCCCGGCGGATCTTTCAACGGCTTTTATAGACGCCTGGGCGCAGCTTGAAGGAGAAGTGGGCAAGCCGGTAACGGTAGCTTTGCGGAGTAGCGCACTGGGAGAAGATACCTCCGGCAGCTCTTTTGCCGGACAGTACCGCTCCGTGCTAAACGTCAGTGCCGAAAATTTGTTTCAGGCATATAAGGAAATCGTTTCGAGCAAATACAGCCTTCAAGCCATAAGTTACCGATTAAACAAAGGGTTTAAAGATGATGATATTTCCATGCCCGTCGGATGTCTGGCGATGGTCAATGCGATAAGCGGGGGGGTTATCTATTCTCGAAATCCGGTGGATATCAGCGATGATTCTCTTTTTATAAACGCGGCCTGGGGATTACCCAAATCCGTTGTTGACGGCAGTATGGACTGCGACCTTTTTGTAGTCTCCAGGCAGACACCGATGAAGATCATTAAACAGGAAATTAAAGAAAAAGGAGAAAAATATGTCTGCTATCCACAAGAGGGAATATGCCGGATAGATCTAACCGGTGATGATGCTGGTAAAATGCCTTCGATAGATCAGGAGCACGTATTATCATTGGCCGAGATTGCCGTTAACCTGGAAGAATATTATGGATCTCCCCAAGATATCGAATGGGCTATCGATGATAGCGGGGCCATGTTTATTTTACAATGCCGGCCATTGCTGCAGATGGAAAAGGCTGAAAAACCGGTTGCTAAAAATTATGGGACCGTTATCGCCACAGGTGGAGTTACTGCCAGCCCCGGGGTTGCCAGTGGAATTGTCCACCGGGTGAGTAGAGGGGAAGATGTTCTTCAATTTCCTCAAGGGGCCATCCTTGTAACACAACAGGCCATTCCCCGCTGGGCTTCCCTGCTGAATCGGGCTGCTGCGGTGGTTACGGAAAAAGGCGGATTTGCCGGGCACCTTGCGAATGTGGCCAGAGAATTTGGAGTTCCGGCGCTGTTCGGCATTCAAGGGATAATGGAAAAGCTGACAAACGGTGATATCATCACAGTGGATGCCAATGGTCTGACCCTATATCAGGGGAAAGTTGAGGCGTTGTCGGTAGATTCGGAGAAAAAGAATTTTATGGTAGGCAGTCCGGTTTATAAGACATTAAAACAACTGAGCGCATATATCGTTCCGCTAAATCTGCTGGACCCTGACTCACGGGACTTTAACCCTGACAATTGCAGAACCTTTCATGACATTACGCGGTTTATCCATGAAAAATCGGTCCACGAAATGTTTAATTTCGGAAGAGAGCATAATTTTTCTGAAAGGTCCGGCAAACAACTTCACTATAAAGTTCCCATGCAATGGTGGATCTTGAATTTAGATGACGGATTCAAAGAAGAGGTAAAGGGCAGGTATGTTCGACTGGAAAACATTGACTGCATTCCTATGCTGGAATTTTGGGAAGGCTTCGCTGCGGTTCCGTGGGATGGTCCGCCTCCGATCGATGGAAGAGGGATGGCATCAGTTATGTTTCGGGCCACTACCAATACGGCATTAACGACCGGTGTGCGGTCTAAATATTCGGAACGAAATTATTTTATGATTTCAAAAAATTATTTAAGTTTAAATTCCCGGTTGGGGTTTCATTTTTCTACCTTGGAAGCACTAATCAGCGATCGATCCACGGAAAATTATATCAGCTTTCAATTTAAAGGGGGTGCCGCTAATTATGAAAGGTGCCTTAAACGCGTGACTTTTATCGGTGATATCCTGGAAGAATACGGTTTTCGGGTCGATATTAAGGAAGATACATTGATCTCACGTTTGGAGGACCATGAAAAGGCGTATATGCTGGAGCGTATTAAAATATTGGGATATCTTACGATTCATACCCGTCAGTTGGATATGATCATGGCCAATCCGGAATTGGTGGAATATTATCGTTTGAAAATTCATAAAGACATTCAGGCTTTGGTTGGTTGCCTAGAATAATGTTGTTTAAGAAAGGTTTCACTAGGCAGCAATCCGCAGATAAATGCCCGAAGTAATTGCCCACACCAAGGTAAGCAGGGTGATCATGGCCAACCCGGTACCTATAGCTCGATGATAGAGATTTTCTGTGGATTTTTCCTGATATCCTAAAAGGAATCCCAACAGCGTACCGGCAATTAAGCCCCCGCCATGCCCCCAGTTATTTATATTCGGTACCAGTAAGCCGAAAAGAAAAATTGCAAGGACCCACCCGCCGATTTGTTTGTAGAGCATCTGGCCATATATCCCGCCACGTTTTTTGCCATAATAAATCATCGATCCCATTAAACCACAAATGGCGGCCGAAGCGCCGATGGTAAAATTCACACCGGCGAGATAAGAAACCCAAAATCCGGCGACTCCGCTTATAGTATAAATAATGACGGTTCGATAAAGTCCGTATTCCCTTATCGTCAGTAAACCGAGCTGCCGAAAAGCAAGCATATTAAACAGAATGTGCAGAATATTGCCGTGGAGATAATTGGCCGCGATCAGGGTCCACCAGCGATGGTAGACATCAATGGGGATTCTGCCGGTGGCGCCCAAAAAGAGAAGGCTTCGATTTTCCGGGGATAGCATCGCAAAAGGGTTGTAGGTCATGCCGGGCAATCGCGAATTAAGCAGCAAAGAAATGACGTACATGCCGATATTGATATAGATTGTTAATTTTAGAAATGCTTCGGGATTATTTAGACTTCTAAGAGAAAACAGGCGTTTAATCCAGGCACCGGGTTTTGATACGCCGCAATAAGGACATCGGGTTTCATTTCGCGAAATTAATTTCCGGCAGTTCGGGCAAAGAATTGATTGGCGTGTTTGATGACCCATGATTTTCCTGATCGTTTTAATAATTTGTTTTCAGAAATGAAAGATACCTGCCTTATTGAAGCTCCGGACGGAAATCTTCAGGATCGACATGCTGATAAAGCGGATTGGGTGGGGTTGTGTCCCACAACGTATCTCGATTCGGATATTCGGTTTTATCGTATATATGGTTAGGCGTATCCCCGAAAAAATTGGTCATAATGGCATTGAATCGATTTCTGAGTACTGAATATGAATAATTGTTTAATGCAATTCTGTAATTGGTATCAATCATTGCCTTTCTTCGATTGGGGCAATTAAGGATCTCTTTTACAACTTGTACTGTTTTTTTTGAAAGAAAGCCGTCCATTACCGCCAGATCAAATCCCTGGGGTTCAATATCTCTGACAAATGTGGCATATCGATTGATCAACATCGGTTTTTTAAAATAAATAGCCTCTAAAAAGGCATTCCCAAAGCCTTCGTATAAACTGGGATAGGTAATGAAATCTGCAAACGGGTATACGTCCCAAAGGGTGTATGGGGCTGTTTTACTCCCGTTGCCGCACAACGGGTCTGCAATTTGGGTGGTGACCAATTTAAGGTCTACATTGTGTTCAAGAGCGTATTCTTTTAGCCATTCCATGTATTCATATCCCTCATCACCGGCTTCGTGGGAAATGACCAGTTTATTCCGAGGGTCATTGAGTTCTTTCAGCAGTTCAACGGCATACTCTATCCCTTTACGCTGGACAATGCGGGTGGGTTGTAAAATCATTCTATCGTCCGGTGATAGTCCAATGGATTTTAAAAAGACATTGGCATCTTTGACGTTCGTTTTCGGTGGATTTTCAAAATCCAGTACATTGGGGATGATAACAGATGCTATTCCGGTTCGGTGCGCCAGTTGTTCCCGGGCATCGGAATTGATCACCACATGTTGAATGTTCGGCAAATTCGGCGGAAAGGACATCCTAAGATAATCATTTGCGGCATTTATGGAAAATCTGACCCTTTCCCAATAAAAATCATGATGATGGGCAATGGTTTTGATCTGGGTTTCAGCAATGGTTTCCGTTAATGCCAGACCAAGGGGAACATGCATTGGTATGCTCAATACATTTTCAGCAATTAATATATTGATGTCAAACTGTTTGATAAATTCATGAAGTTTAATTTTTAACAGGGATCTTAAATCATGAATCATCTGGGTCACAAGAGGGGTTCTTTCTTTTTGCCCGATAATTTTTAAGTTGATCCACTGATTTTGCTCAAACAGAAAATGTGCCTCCGGAACCGAATAACTCTTCTCAGGCTCTCGATCCAGATCTCCTGCAAACCAAAAACAGTTGTACCCACTTTTTTCAAGAACCTCCGCCCATTTGCTGGCCTCCATGGTAACGCCGTCCGTGCCTGAAAATCGTGTGGATACGAACCCAATATTTTTGCTCATGGTAGCTGGTCCTTCGGTATCAATAAATTTTCGCCTTTCCCGGGCTTGGCCAAAAATCAACCTTTTTCATAGGCCTCAATACTGTTTCTAGTATCGTCTCTTTTTTTTGATACTTAATTGTTTTTCCGCCGCATACGGTTCGACCGCCCCCATAAAAAAGGGCGCGTCAATACGCCGTATCGATAAAATATCGATATTGACGAAAAAAGGAATTCACCGGTGCCGTTGTTTTGTATCTTCAGAATATACGATTTTGCAAAATGCATTGCGTCAGCTGAATTTCGGATAGGATTGTGGTCTGGTTTCATGAGGGTTAATTCATAATTTATTATGCTCCATATTACAATATATAGTTGTATGTCAATGAAAAAATCAATATATAGTAATAAAATTTGGATCATCTCCCGATTAGTTGGTGTTAATTAAGGCAAAATTAGGTTATCTCCAATTGAGCTGGTGTGACCCCAGAGGGTACAAGGGGTCAAGGATTCAAGGGTTCGAGTGACACGAAGTGAACCATCAGCGCTCAATGCTAAAGAATTACAAAAATTTG
>JAUXEW010000011.1 GCA_030620375.1 Desulfobacteraceae bacterium
GCAACTCTCGCATCCGTTATCTACTTCTCCCATATGAAGGGCATGATTGAAATCAAACGGCTGCTTTTTATGGGAGTAGAGAAGTTTCGGGAAAATTGCCCATCCGATAATAAGGCTTATTAAAAGTCCGACTAAGAAAAACAGGAGAATAGGACCTTCAGCCCCATTTCCCGGTGCGGTTTTACCCGTTTGGACAGATGTTGTTTCGGCCGATTCTTCGGCACCATCTTCAGAAACTTCTTTCACCTTGTCCTCTTTTGTACTCATTGATACCCCGTTGAGCGATGTTTTATAAGTTTACAACCATTTAGAACCGGATATCGAAAGCCTAAATTGGAAAAATTGTTTGTCAATCAAAGGAAAAAATAACTGGCTTTTTGTAGCCGGTGACATCATCCTTGTCAAGGAAAAATCATTTTGCATAACTGTGCAAACCAGGGAGGAGATTAACGCCAAAATAGGTAAACATGACCGCTAGAAAGCCGATAATGGAAAGATATGCGATCTGCTTGCCATGCCATCCTCGCATCAGTCGGGCATGCAATAAGGTGGCGTAGACAAACCAGGTGATTAAAGACCAGGTTTCTTTGGGATCCCAGCTCCAGTAAGTTCCCCATGCTGAGTTTGCCCAAACCGCGCCGGTTATGATACCTCCGGTTAAGAACAAGAAACCGACAACAACCATCTGCTGGGTTAATTCATCCAGAACTTCCAGGTTGGGGAAGGATGAAAGCAGGCGGATCTTTTCTGTTTTGTCTGTTTGTTTGATCAGATACATGATGCTGATACCGAAAGCGATGGCGAAGGCGGAATACCCCAAAAAACAGGTTACCACATGTGCGATAAGCCAGTTACTCTTCAAAGCCGGGATAAGCGGTTGTATGCGATCACTTATATTTGGCAGGGATGCATACGCCATTGCTAAAAAAGCAATGGGAGAGACAAATGCGCCAATGACACGATTTTTATACCGGTGTTCGACAACAATATATAATATTACAATGGTCCATGAAAAAAAGATCAATGATTCATACATGTTTGACAAAGGGGCGTGACCGATACCGAGTTTGTAGGATTCTACCCACCGCAAAAAAATCCCGGCAGTATTACAGACCGCCCCGATAATGAGTATCCATGAGGCTGTTTTTCCCGGCTGCGGTTTTTTAAAAATCCATGCAATGATATACAGTACGGCGGCAAGTCCGTAAACGAACGTCGTAATGGAAAGTAATAAAGAGCTATTCATATAGTATCCTTAATCGTGTTACATCAAAAATATCCTAGTGCTGTTTATATGATTGCCGGGCCAAAATCCTGGAAAGCTTCTGCAACCGCAGGTTCATGCCGGTTTTGTTTTTATTGGCCGTTCCGGCCACCAAAACCCGGGTTTCCCCCCCCGTTTGATGTATTTCAATAAGTATTTGCTGGTGGGACATGAAAAAGGAAACAAAGCACCCTATCATCATCATCACAAAGCCCGTATACACCACCCATACACCGGGATCTTTGGTGACTTGTAACCCCGTGTAATAACGGTTCGCCATATCGGATTCAGATGTCATTAACAGGCTGTCCGTATTTGCCGTATAAAAGACAAAGTGCCCGTTTCTCATCTTGTCAAAGTCCGGGAACCGCAACGGAAGCAACACTTTTTTCGGATCACTACCCTTACCTGTCAATATGCCGATGAGAGCGCTTCCGATGTTTTGACCACCGAATATTGCGGATGGTAAGAATTCTTTGATAAGAAACCGACCTCTGCCTTCCGGAAGCGCTATTGCCTCGCCGATTAAGAGTTCTTTTGTATACGTCATCCCCGTCCTGTGGTTAGTAATGTTTAACACTATTTTTTTGGATTTAATATCCACCACCGGCTTTTTTTCTGCGGACATCTTCCCGTAACCCGATTGATAAATATTAATTCCCCGATAGCGCAACGGATCATTAACAATGATGTCCCGTTTTAATACCGGTTTTTGGTTTTCAATGATCGTTAAACTGCTGCGATATTCTTTTGGGGTCCCGGAATCATAAAAACTGATCTTAAAGTCGTCGCATCGAATTTCAAAATCAAGGGGATAAATCTGGCGGCTATTACGGAGTCTGATTTTATTGACCGTTTCACCTTCAGGAATATTGACATATCCTTCAAAACCGAGCAAGGATCCAATCAAACTACCGGTCAGCAGCAACATGATACTAAGATGAACTATATATGCCCCCAGGCGGGTCCACCGAAACTTTTCAGCAAAAATGAAGTATCCGTTGCCTGATTTATCGATTTTTTGGGTACCGAACCGTTTAGCGATAATAGAACCATATATTTTTATCAGTTCATCAGGAGACCTGTTGTCTGTAAATTCTATGTTACCGGAAAGCTTTTTAAACCGGGCCGTGTTATAGGAAGGATGGGTGTTAAATATGATATTCCAGGTGGTGGAGAGTCGATGAACGGAACATGCAATAATATTGAGAGCAAGGGCCACCATCAGTAACCGAAACCACCAGGAGTGATACATGTCGAAAATGTCAAGCATTGAAAACAGCGAATATATAAATGAGCCGTATTGATGAAAATATGCGGATTGCGCTTCGTTCTGGGGAATGATCGTTCCGATGATTGAAGTGGCGGCAAGGCACAGCAAAACCACACCGTAAGTTTAACCGATGTAAAAAAATGCCACAATTTGTAAAGGGGGCCGCTGGAGGCCACCGTTTTGTTCATGGTAGTTCCTTTCTAAAACAGTAAGGTTGCAACCTTATCAGAACAATAATAATGGAGCAACCGCTTACAGCAGGAAAAGCTTTTCTTGACAATGTAATTGTACCTAATTTAAATTACTTGGATATTAACAAAGTCGAATGGAATTTAATTTTTATAAAACCGGCCATCTTCATCGTTTTACACCTGAATGCGTCTTCCTTTCCTAAATGGATGTAGAGTGGTACGGTTGATGCCATAAAAATTTAATAGATTAATAGGAGTTTATGGCTGATATGATTGAAGTAAAAAATTTAGCAAAGAATTTCGGCAAGATACAAGCGGTTGACCATGTTTCATTTGTTGTCGAAAAAGGCGAGGTCCTGGGATTCATGGGGCCTAATGGGGCTGGAAAATCCACAACCATGCGAATGATTACCGGTTTTATTCCGCCCACAAGCGGAACAGCCGTAATCGGCGGACATGATATTATTGCAGATTCTATTTCTGCCCGAAAGAAAATTGGATACTTGCCGGAAAATGCCCCGGTGTTTCCGGATATGACCGTCTTCGGGTACCTGAATTTCTGTGCCGAAATCAGAGGGTTTTCCAAGCGGGCCCGCAAAAGAAAAGTTGAAGAGACCATTGAAAAATGTTTTTTGTCAAAGGTCCGATTTCAAACCGTGGATACGCTATCAAAGGGATATAAACAAAGGGTTTGTTTTGCCCAAAGCATTCTCCACGATCCGGAATATCTGATTTTCGATGAACCTACCGACGGCCTTGATCCCAACCAGAAACATGAAGTCAGGCTTATGATCGGTGAAATGAGTTCAAAGAAGGCCATTTTGCTCTCCACTCATATTCTGGACGAGCTGGAAGCGGTCTGTACGAGGGCCATTATCATTGCCAACGGATGTATTGTGGCAGACGATACCCCGGAAAATCTCAAAGCAAAATCATCGGTTCATGGCACGGTATCCCTCAAGGTGTCAGGTACCGATGAGCAAGCCCTTTTATCCAGCCTCGGGCAGATTGAAAACGTTAAATCTGCTGACATTGTGGACAGGAAAGAGAACCGGATCGAAATTCGAGTATGTCCAAGAGATTTTCAGACACCCATTGTAGATCGGATTATTAATACATTACGTGAAAAAAGATATGAGATTGAGTCATTATTTGTTGAGCAGGGACGACTGGATGAAGTTTTTCGAAATTTCACCACTTAATGGCACCGTCTTCCCCAAAATTGATGGTTATGGCGATCCAAAAACGATGGTAAGCAACCAAGGTGACCTATGAGAACAGCAGAATCAATAACAAATATAAAAGCGATTTTTAAAAGAGAGCTTTCTGGTTATTTCGGATCACCGATTGCCTATGTTTTTATCATCATCTTTTTGCTCTTATTGGGCTTCTTTACGTTTAACATCGGCATGTTTTTTGAAAATAATATAGCGGATCTTAAAGGGTTCTTCGACTGGCATCCCTGGGTGTTTATGTTTCTGATTCCTGCTGTTGCCATGAGACTTTGGTCCGAGGACCGACGTTTGGGAACTATTGAATTGATCCTCACACTGCCGATGACGGTAATGGAAGCCATTCTCGGAAAGTTCTTTGCGGCATGGTGTTTTATCGGCATATGCTTGCTGCTGACGTTCCCCATGATTTTCACCGTCTTGTATCTCGGAGATCCGGATTTAGGGGCGTCAGCATGTGCGTATGTGGGAAGTTTTATGTTAGCCGGTGCTTTTCTCAGCGTAGGCATTATGACGTCATCAATGACGAGAAGTCAGGTTATCAGTTTTATCTTGTCCGTTGTCATATGCCTGTTTTTCATTTTGGCCGGGTATCCACCGGTTTTGGATGTGCTTTACGGATGGGCACCCATTTGGCTGGTCAATTTGGTTTCGGAACTTAGCTTTCTTAACCATTTTTATTCCATTGAAAGGGGCGTTGTCGATATCCGAGATTTTTTGTACTATTTTTCCGTTATGATTTTTTTTCTGTTTGTTACCGGCGTCATAATTCAAAATAGACGGACATCCTAGCTCACTTTTTCGACTTTAATCACTATAAAAAATATAATTGCGTTCATATCTACGGAGGCAGAAAAACATGTCAGATAAGAAAAAAGACTTCGATAAAACTCTTTTTTCAGCAGGCGGTCTGGTTTTAGTGTTGCTCATTATTATTCTGGTAAACGTTATCTTTTCACAGCTGAATTTACGCTGGGATGTTACAAAAGAGGCGTTGTATTCTCTTACGGATGCATCAAAAACCATCATATCGGGAATTCAAGAGAAGGTTACCATCAAGGTCTTTTACAGTAAAAGCATTGATAATATTCCCTTACAGATAAAGAATTTTGCCCCGAGATTGCTTGATTTTCTCTCAGAATACAAAAACTGCGGTAAAGGTAAAATCAGCTTAGAAATATACAACCCCAAGATGGATTCGGAAGAAGAAGAATGGGCCCAGCAATATGGGATTAAAGGAATTGACCTTCCGACAGGAGACACTATATATTTCGGTCTGGTGGTGATTGCCGCGGATCAAGAAGAAACCTTAAGGTTCATGGACCCGACAAGAGAGGAATATCTGGAGTATGATATTACCCAGGCCATTGCAAAAGTACAAACCCCCAAAAGACCCAAGATCGGTCTGTTAAGCGGATTAGAGATCTTCGGAAATCCGCCTTCGCCGGTTCGAATGCCGGGTGAACCGCCGGAAATGCCGCCCTGGCATTTTCTTGCCGAGCTCAGAAAAACTTACGATATGATCGAACTGAGCATGTCCGCAAATCATCTTGACGATGATCTGGACCTTCTATTGCTGGTTTACCCCAAAAACTTGAGCGAACCGCTTCAGTATAAAGTGGATCAATATGTACTTGGCGGCGGCAGAGTGATCGTGTTTGTGGACCCGTTTGCCATGTCGGATAAAGGACCGGATTATTCCAAGCATTGTTCTTTAGACACCTTGTTTAGGGCCTGGGGCGTGCAGATGGACAGCCAACAAGCCCTTGTGGATTTTGGCTATGCCACGCAATTTTTAGACAGAAACAATAAAGTGATCGAAAATGCGTTGTGGTTGTCCCTTGACCAGGATTCACTCAACCCGGGCAATATCATTACCGCCCACCTGCAGAGTCTGTTGCTATCGATAACCGGTGTGATACAAAAGGTGCAAGACAACGATATCCATTATGAGCCCTTGGTTCAGTCCAGCACCAAATCGCAATTAATCAGT
This sequence comes from Desulfobacteraceae bacterium, assembly GCA_030620375.1. Lineage (GTDB taxonomy): Bacteria > Desulfobacterota > Desulfobacteria > Desulfobacterales > UBA5616 > JAUXEW01. Next base: position 5,954 of record JAUXEW010000011.1, read on the forward strand.
CGATTTCAGATTCGGCAAAGGCCGGAAAAAATCAGGCGGAATTTCGAGCCATCAGGTATCCAATATGATATCGCCGTTTCTTTAAAAGGTGTATTTGAAACCGCATTTCCAGATGGCCCACCGGAGCAACCCCTTGACGATGCTCCATCGGAGAATGATGAATCGAAAGCGCCGCATTTGGCAAAAGGAATTAAAGCATCGAGCATCGTCATTATTGCCGACGTTGATATGATTCATGATAATAATTACGTTGAGCATCAAAGTTTTCTGGGGCAGGAAATCTCTCAAATTTATAATGACAATCTAAATTTTCTGTTAAATGCAAGTGAATTGATGACGGGAAATGAGGAACTGATCAATATCAGATCAAGGGGTAAGCTTGAAAGGCCGTTCACCCGGGTATTGGAACTCGAGAAAGAAGCCCAGGCTCAATGGATGGCACAGGAACAGGAGCTGGTCAAGAAATTTGAAGAAACCAACGAAAAATTAAAAGCGCTTGAAAAGCAAAAGGACACATCACAGAAATTTGTAGTGAGTGAAGAGCAGGAAGCGGAAATTAAAAAATTCAGGCTGGAAAAACAGAGAGTCAATAAAAAACTAAAAGAGGTTCGAAGAAATTTAAGGGCGGATATCGAAAAACTGGGCGTTTTCGTAAAATTTATCAATATTTTTCTAGTACCACTACTGGTAAGCCTTGTTGGAATCGTTTACGCGGTTATTAAGCGAAATAAAGCGTCCTAGACGAAGGATAAAGAGGGGGTCATGAAGTTAAAGACATTTATCGTGCTCGTAATCATCTGTTGTGTTCTTTCAATGATTACCTATTTTACCTTTTTACATAAAGCAGCCAAAACACAAGATCAGCAAATGGGTGAAAAACTGTTTGATTCTCTGCCGGTCGAGACGATTTCAAAAATTACTATCCACAGCAGCGAAGGAACCGTAACCCTAAAAAAAGATAAATCCTTATGGGTGGTTGAAGACCGGTTTGGCTATTTTGCGGACTTTTCTTTAATTACCGATCTGGTATCCAAATTAAAAACGTCAAAGGTAGGGCGAAGTTTTGAGGCGTCAGCTGACTCCAGATCTCGTCTTGGGCTGTATCGTCCGGATGAAAAAGATATTCAAAATGAACAAAAAGGCGTTCGGGTAGTTATTAAGGATATTGATAATGGGGTTCTCGTCGATATTATCTTCGGAAAAACCAGAGAGATGACGGCCGGCGCCGGCGGCCACTATGTCATTCTTGCCCGGGGAGAGACCATCTGTCTGGTGGATAAAAAGTTTGATGATTTGGGGAAAACACCGGAGCAATGGATCGAGAAAGACTTAATCAACATAAAGGCCAAGGATATAGAGAAGGTTATCTGCTATTCCCTTGAAAACCAAATCCCGGCATATACGTTAGCACGACCTGAAAAAGGAGCGTCCCCGGTTTTAGTCGATATGCCTGAAGAGCGAACACTGGATGATTCCAAGCTTGATGACGTTATAACAGCCCTTTCTCCCTTAACTATCGAAGATGTTTTCGGGTATGCAAACGATCCCGAGCGGTCGGCAGATATCAATTATACGGTGCCATTCGAATATCACCTGTTTAACGGAATAGTCTACCGTCTTATTCCCGGCCGGGCAAAAAACGGTGACGAGAAAAAATATTATATCCAGGCGAAGGTCAGCCGTAAGCCGCTAAGAGCAGAACCCGACGTTGATAATACGCCGTCAGATGAAAACACCCCGGCGCAAAAGGAAAATCAGGAAAGTCCGGCACAACCAACAGCTCGAATCAATCAATCGATTCAGCAGTGGATCTATGAAATTCCCGAGTGGAAATTTAATCGATTTATCATTAATCCGGAAGACTTGCTTAAAAAAAAGAATTAGAAGCCATCTTAAAATTACTTTCCTTGCTGGTTTGCCCCCTTTTTTCGTTCAAACCGTCAGCCCTATTAAAATTTCACAGCCTGCTGCCACCATTTATTGAGAAGTTGCAAAAATTCGGGTTAACACCCTGAAACAATTTGCAATTTTGACGTTTCGCCAAGAACATGTAAAAAAAAGGTCAAACGGCTGCGTCAACAGGTTTTGAAATGGCGTCTACTGATTTTTCGGTATAATTATAATGGTAGCCGCCTTTTTGTTACCCAGGTACTGTGTTGCCAATTTGGAAACATCCGCTTTAGTGATGGAAGAATAGTCATCGATGATCGTCCGACTCCACTCAAGCTGTTCCGGATGCTGCATAGATCCTGATAAAACGGTATTCAGCCAGTAGTCGTTTTTGCGCTTCATATCCTTTATACCCGTAAGCATGGGGCCTAGTGCGAGTCGCAACTCTTCTTGGGTGACACCGGATTTGGCAAGATCTGAAGTAATTTTCCGGACTTCTTGTATCACCTGATCGACAGATGACGGGTCTGTTTGAATTAAGATGTGTAATACACCATAGCCCTTATATGCCCTGCTGGGATGGTTATAGGCATACAGAGAATAAGCCGCCCCCATTTTTTCGCGGATTTGTTTTCGAAGTCTTTCTGAAACTACTTCTGATAAAACCGACAACCGACGCGTTTTACGAATATCCCAGATGTCATCTGTTGGGTAGGCAACAACGACCAGACCTTTCGGGATCTTTGTATCAACGGGTACTTTAAGCGATTTTCCTAAAGGGAATTCGGGTACTGAAGGTGTTTCTTTCGGGGGCTCGTCTTGTCTTTTTGGAAGTGTTCCAAGATATTCAGACACGCTTTCTATCACGACGTCAACATCAAAATCGCCCACCACAGACACTTCTATGGCGTCATGGCTTAATGACGATGCTATCCACGTCCTTACGTCCGAAAGGCGTAATTGGTTGAATTCTTTCTGAAGGGGTAGGCCGAAACGCGGGTCATTCCCTGCCAAGAAGCGCTGCCCGTAAAGTTTTATGGCGCCATCGATGGAATGTGAGAGCGATTCATACTTTTGATCAAATCGTTTCATTACCAATTCATAGGCTTCTTTCCGAAATCCCGGGTCCACGATATGAGCGTGTATCAGCTGAAACGCCAAATTAATTTCATCGGATATGGTTTTGGCGTTAAACGCAAAATGCGCTTCCTTTATATGAAAAACAACGGTTGTTTCTTTTCCGGCCATGGCGCGAGAAAGCTCCTCTTTATCCAGTATTCCCAGACCGCTTTCATTAATGACATCTTTGCTGAGGATGGCAAGGCCAGGGCTTTTAATTGGCTCAGAAGATTTGCCTGAGCCGAAAGAGACTGAAATTCGAACGTCGTTTGCTTTAAAATCAGTTTTTTTAAGATTCAGCCGAACCCCGTTTTCAAAATCAATTTGAAGGATTCCCAGATCTGAAATGGTAGCGTGAGAGATAATGGTTCCTTTTTGATACGGTTCTGCAAGGTACGGGAAGCATATTGATTTTTTTTCTTCCGGCTGCAAAACTGTTTTGGTATGACTGTTTTTATAAGCTGAAAGAATTTGTGTTTCAGGCGCCCTATCCTTATCGGACAATTCAGCATTTCCGGTTAAAATGATTAACCTGTGATCGGCTGCCCAGGCTTGGTTCATTGAATCGTTTAGGTCTTCCAAGGTTAACGCGCTGACCACCGGAGAGAAAATCTCTTTTTTTTGAAATGGAGATTGAAACACCCTGTCGTGACGAATAGATGAAAGAATGCTTCTTGCCAAGTCCTTGCTGTCCCGGGTCGACGCTTTTTTCAAGGCAGTGCTATAATCAGAAAGCACCTCCTTTTTAGCCCTTTCAAGTTCTGTTTTGGTAAATCCGTAAGTAAGGGCCTGCCGAAGGACCTGTTCAATAAGAGAAAGCGCGTCGATCCAGTTGTTGGGATGGCATTTGGCCGAAATCTCTGCATATTGAACCTGATTGATAAAAATCCCTGAATTAATAGATGCGGAAGTAAAGGGAGCCTTCGGTTTTCGAACCAATTCCGCCAACCGATTTTGCACAATTTGATCAGCAACGTCATGAATCAACAGATTCTTTTGAAGATTAAAAGAATCCGATTTAGGGGTAATCTTTTGTAAAACTTCTATGCTGACCGTTGTATAGCCGGCCTCCTTTTCAAAATGGTAAAAGACTTTAAGGCCTTTGTGGGCGACCTTTCCAAATTCAGGAGAGGGTAATTTTGCCGCTTGGGCGGTTAAATTGTCAAATTGTCCAATAATGAGTTCTTCTGCTATATGGGTGACAAAATCGCCCACCATCACCAGTATCAAATTGTCCGGCCTATATCCTGCATCGTAAAAGGATTTAAGCCTCTGACGGTCTAAGGTTTTGATAATCTCTTCTTTTCCAATGGGGAGTCGTTTTGAAAACTTTGCGTCAGGGAACTCAAATGCCAGGGTGGATACAAATGTACGATATGAAGAAGAGTCCCGTGTCCGCATTTCTGCTAAGACCACTTTGCGTTCCCTGTCAATTTCCTCCGGTAATAACAGCGCACCTTCAGCATAATCTTTCATTACCAAAAGCGCCTGATCCAGACTTTTCCGGTCCCCTGCCGGCAGTAATATATCATAAACGGTTTCATAAAAACCGGTTCGACCATTGGCATCAGGGCCAAACTGCATTCCGATACTCTGGAAATATTGTACCAGCTTGCCGGGTTTAAAATGAGTGGTCCCGCAAAACAGCAAATGTTCCAGAAAATGAGCCAATCCTTGCTCATGATCTTCTTCTGACATGGAGCCGGCTTGAACCTCTAAATGAACGCTTACCCGGTCTTTTGGCTCGGTATTGTTAAGTAATACATATCTAAACCCATTGTTAAGCGTCCCGAATTTCACGGCAGGATCCGGGATAAGATCACTTTTTTCATGGGGCCATAGGGGTTGCAGAGGAGCCACCTCATCGGCTGCGCATACTGCAAATACGGGTTGATGGATATATCCGACAAAAGATTCAATTTTAGCGATAGGGTTCAATAAAAAGCAGTAAAAAAGGAAAAGGAATATAAACCAGGTGGCAACATCATACGGTGGGGGGCGATTTTTTATGATCCAGCAGATTTTGGATAAAGTGTTTTTGTTTTGTTTTGGGCTCATATTTTTTCTCCGGCAGTATGGTTCTTGAACCGAAACAGCCGGGGAACTCCCTCAACTTGCATGGGGAATTCCCCGGTGATGTTTCAAGATCTCCTGATACGCGTGAAACCGGTGCGGATATAGAGAAAAATCGTTCAAGTTAGATAGTGTCCATCCAGAAACGGCATCTTTTGGCCCGGAGCTTCGTTTGAGCGCTCTTGAAATCCTCAAAATAGCCATGCGCTATGCCCGTTGACACTATGACAGCTACGCTGTCGGTTTCAAAATCGCTCAAGCCTTGCCCTGAACCAAAATCTACCATTTCTGGATGGACAATAGATAGTGCCTGAACGAAAACTGCCAATTTTCCGCTCGCCTTGAACTTGAAAAAATGATCTGTTTTTCGTTCGGACACCGGATAATATAAAACAGACTTTTGAAAATGGCAATAAAAAGGAAGAAAGAAAACAGGGAGTTGCTACAGGTATTCAGACGGGCAAATGGTTACGGGCTCTTAAAAAACCCCCGGTGCATGGCACCGGGGGTTTTTTAACTTCGGGCCACTAAAGCGCCCCTTTATTTTTTTTAGCTATGCGGGTAGCGGATTACTTACTCGCAATATAAATGCCCCTTGTCTTGGAAGCGATCTTGCCGCGTTTGGCCAGCTTATAAAGAGCATTACTGAGCTGTCTGCCGTCAATCTTGGTTTTTGTTTTTAAGTCAGTGATGGTAATGCCGGATTTAATTCTTTTAATTGCAGTAAAAACCTGGTCGATAACGGTGGCCGTTTTTGCAGAAGCCTTTTTGGGAGCCGCTTTTTTAGCTGGGGCAGCTTTCTTCTTGGGAGCCGCTTTTTTAGCTGGGGCGGCCTTCTTCTTGGGAGCCGCTTTTTTAGCTGGGGCGGCCTTCTTTTTGGGAGCCGCTTTTTTAGCTGGGGCAGCTTTCTTCTTGGGGGCGGCCTTCTTTTTGGGAGCAGCCGAGCCATGAAGCTGATCAACTCTATTAGAAATCTTTTCCACCTGTTTGGAAAGAGCCACCAGCGATTTTGAAACGGTTCCTAACATTGCTTTAAGGTTTGTTTGTATCTTCGTCATTTAATTTTCCTCCTTATTTCCTGTTTGTTTTAAAATTAATTATTGTAAATAATAAATAAAGAAGCAAATGTCAACACATTCCGTGAAGATATTTTGAACGAACAGTAGTTGACAAAAGAAATTCCATGTGAAAAGAATTTGAGGTATAAAAGATATGTCTTTTATACCTCAAAAGAAAAGGATCGACCCTCTTCATGCAGCAGATAAGTTTTAAGGAAGACAGTACTAAGAATCGTATTTCTCTTGAAGCGATGTTAAATCCTTCCCAATGGGAAGCTGTAGCTTTTCGGGAAGGCTCCATTTTGGTCATAGCGGGCGCCGGTAGCGGAAAAACCCTTACGCTAACCTGTAGAGTCGCCAGCCTGGTAAACGAAGGCATTTTACCCAGATCGATTCTTCTATTGACGTTTACTCGAAAGGCAGCACAAGAAATGTTACGGCGGGCGACCGATCTACTGGATAATCGGTGCGAAAAAGTATCCGGAGGAACGTTTCATTCGTTTGCGAATACGATACTACGGCAATATGCTGCGGAGATGGGGTTCCCAAACGGATATGCAATTATTGATCGTACGGATGCGGAAGATCTGATCGGTATGATTAGAAAAGAAATGAATTTCTCCTCTAAAATTCGTTCATTTCCAACCAAGAAGACATTGATGGATATCTTCAGCCGAGCCGCTAATAAAGTGTTGTCCATCGAAGACATCGTTTTTATGGAGTATGTTCATTTTTCTTCTGATATCGAAACTATCGCCCGGATTCACCGGGAATACAGAAGCAGAAAAATCCTCCATGGTTTCGTCGATTATGACGACTTATTGATTGATCTAAGAAATCTTTTATACGAGCACGCCGAGATATGTGATAAGATATCTTTATCTTATCAATACATCATGGTGGATGAATATCAAGACACCAATAAAATTCAGGCAGAAATCTTATACCTCTTATCCACGGCCAACAAAAACGTTATGGTTGTCGGGGATGATTCTCAGAGCATATATGCTTTTCGAGGAGCAAATTTTAAGAATATTATGGAGTTTCCTAAAGTTTTTCCAGCCGCGAAAATCATTCGATTGGAAGAAAATTACCGAAGCGTACAGCCCATATTGACACTAACCAATATGATTATTGACCGGGCAGTAGAAAAATATTCAAAGCGGTTGTTTACACAAAAAAAAGAAGGGTCAACGCCAATTCTTATCAATACGGCCGATGAAAAAAACCAATCCCTTTTTGTGGTTCAAACGATATATGAGCTAAATAAAAGAGGTATTCCCTTTAATGATATGGCCATTCTGTTTAGGGCGGGATTTCATTCCTTTGACCTTGAAATCGAACTTGGCAGAGAAGGCATTTCTTTTAAAAAGGTGGGAGGGTTTAAATTTATGGAATCCGCCCACATAAAGGACGTCCTGGCTCACCTTCGGGTACTTTCTCATCCCCATGACCGGTTAAGCTGGTATCGTATCCTTTCTCTGATAGACAATATCGGTCCCCAAAAAGCCCATATGATCTATGAAAGGATAGCCGGAGAGCAAGCGGGCTATTTAAGCCTGGTTAATAACAAATTCCCGTCACATATAGAAAAGCATATCGACAGACTTAAGCAATTTTTTATGCTGCTCCACACCAAAAACCTGTCCGTATGCGAGCTGGGTGAGGCCGTATTGAAATATTACACGCCGGCATTAAAGAAAAAGTTTGATGACTATCCTAAACGGGCAAAAGATCTGGAGCAGTTGGTTGTTATCATGGAACGGTACCAAAGCCTTGTTGCATTTTTAACCGATATGGCCCTTGAGCCACCCAATACCAGTTCTGAAAACAGACTAGAGACGGATGTCTCAACAGATGATCGACTTACGCTTTCAACCATACATTCCGCTAAAGGGCTTGAATGGCATTCGATCTTTATTATATGGGCACTGGATGGCCGATTCCCATCCATACACGCCATAGATAATGAAGCGTCCCTGGAAGAAGAGCGACGGTTGATGTATGTGGCGGCGACGCGAGCAAAAGAGAACCTGTTTTTTATCTATCCACAAGACATTTATGACCGGAGTGCGGGGATGAGGCTGAGTCGACCGACCCGTTTTTTAGATGACATTCCGGATGAAATATTAGAAAAACGTTCCGAGGGTATTCGGGATTGGTCTTATGATATTTGAACGAAGGTGTGTATGTGGCGCCCGAACAAAAACCGGATCATTGTTTAAAGTTCAAGGCGGGCGAAAAATTCAGCGCTAATCGGGCAAAAGGGAGCGTTTTGCAAAAGTCTCATTAAGTATGTTGAGGATTAATCCGCCCTTCTCCCGCTTTACGGGAAAAATAAAGTTCCACCACGGCGGGGATATGCGGATGGCGGCTTACTTTATTTTGGTTGATTTGGCGGGGTGGTCATGATACTTGCCAGACCCGAAAGCGTGATGAACCCGAAGTGTTTACCTTTTTGAACTGCAACATTGATCCTATCCATCCCTGCGGGACTATGGTGAACTTCAATGTGATGCGAAGGCGGATGCGGTCATTTGAAATGAACGCCTCCCCGCAGCAAGCTTAAGGGGTTAGCGCTCGCATTTCTTATTCAACAATGAATTTTTGAGAAAATAACCAATGCTTCCAGATTATTTTATTCTCGTATTAGGGTATATTTTTGGGTTTTACATGGCATGGAATATCGGAGCCAATGATGTGGCCAATGCCATGGCATCAGCCGTCGGCGCAAGAGCGATTACCATTCGTCAGGCTATATTTATTGCGGGAATTTTAAATGTTGTCGGTGCAACATTTATAGGATCTCATGTCACCAACACGATTCGTAAGGGCATTGTTTCCACGGAGATTCTTAATGATCCGCATTTGGTCCTTATCGGCGCATTGGCGGCCCTTTTGGGCGCGGCCTTTTGGGTCAGCTTTGCCACCTGGAAATCGTTACCCGTTTCCACCACCCATTCCATCGTCGGGGCGATGGTCGGATACGGCATCGTGGCCGGAGGATTTTCAGTTATCCAATGGAGCAAGCTGTTGGCGGTTGTTGCCAGCTGGGTCATATCTCCGGTATTTAGTATGGTCATTTCCTATTTAATGTTCAAGATTATCATAAAGTTAATTTTAAGCAGGGAGGACCCGTTTTTACAGGCCATGAAGTTGAGCCCGATATTTATCGGCGTAACCTTTTTTGTGGTTGTCCTGTCTTTCCTTTTAAAAACCCCCCTGGGCAAAACATTGTCCGTCGGTACATCGGAAGCACTGTTGGCTGCGTCCCTGTCGGCGGCTGTATTCGGCTATATCGGCAAGCAGATTTTGTCACGGTTTATAACGGACCGCCAAAAGGGTGCCGAGGGAATCTTCAGGGTGATACAAATCGGAACCTCCTGTTATGTTGCGCTTGCGCAGGGCGCAAATGATGTGGCAAATGCAATCGGGCCCATTGCCGTGATCTATTTTATGGTCAAAACCGGTAGTGTTGGTACAGAAGTCCCGGTTCCGATTTTTTTACTTTTTTTTGGTGGGCTGGGAATTGCCTGTGGAATTTCCATGGCGGGATACCGGGTCATGGATACCATCGGTTCAAAAATAACGACCCTTAGTAATACACGGGGGTTTTGCGTTGATTTCGCTGCCGCGACAACGGTTCTGGTCGCATCAAAACTGGGATTGCCGGTTTCAACCACCCATGCCGCAGTGGGAGGTGTGACGGGGGTTGGGCTGGCACGGGGCATTGAAGCCGTAAATTTTGGAGTTATTTTTAAAATCATGTTATATTGGATATTAACCGTACCTGTCGCCGCCGTGACCAGTATGGTTATTATCAAAATATTGCAACTCTTTTTATAAAGGAGGACAATTTGCGAATACCACTTTTGTCGATATTTATAACGTCTCCGTTTGAAGGAATTCAAGAGCATGCCCAAAAAGTAAAAGAGTGCGGCTGGGCGTTTCATAAAGCCATGGAGTGCTATGTGTCGGACAAATGCGTAAAGTTTGAAGAGTTCAGGGAAGAGGTCGTCAGACTGGAAAAGGAAGCCGATGCCATAAAGCGTCGCATTCGCGGACATCTTCCTATCGGAACCTGGATGCCTGTCCATAAGTTTCAATTGTTTCTGTATTTAAGAGAGCAGGACGCCGTTCTCGATGCGGTTGAAGATGTGCTGGACTGGGTATCGTATAGGGTTGAACCCGGTATTCCTGAAGCGTTGAGAAAAGATTTTTTTCTCTTGATTGATTCGGTGATAGCTCCCATTGAAGAATTGAGCCGGATGGTGGGAGAAGCCAGAAAATATTTCAAGAGCTATTCGGAGAAACACCGCAAATTGGTCAAAGAGATTATCAGGACATTGCGAAAGCAGGAACACGAAGCCGATAAGCTGGAGGATGCCATCAAACGAAAATTGTTTAATATCAATGTTGATCCGGTGACATTGTACCACATGCTTCGACTGGCTGAAATCATCGGATCTGTTGCCGATCATGCTGAAAACACGGGAGACATGATGAGAGCAATGATTTCACGGTAAGAAAAAATTAAATGGTTTAAAAAAATGCCCACACGATATAGGCAATAAATATAATCCCTAAAACAGAGGAAACCACGTAACCCTTCCAGTCGGTCGGCTTTTGGGCCATGCCGTGTTTGTCCACTTCGCCGACCTTATTGTGACAAGCATAGCAGTCTTCAGCGCTCACGGCCAAAGGCGTGTAGCAATGAGGACATTTTTTTATTGAATAGTCGGCTCTTTTTTCTTCCATTTTGTTTGATTCCGCCACCGTTCGCCTCGCCTGTTGTTGCTTTATAAAAATCCGTCCTTAATGGAGATATCACCGTTGTTTCGAAGCTGTGTTACCAGTGCATTAAACGTTTTGGCCTGTTTTTGCCGGCGCAGCGTTTCCTTGATTTCTGATTTTTCACCTTCAAATCCTTCAATGCCCGGCGTTTTTCTTTCCTTAAACCGAATGACATAATACCCTTTATTGCCATTAATCACATTTTCCGGAAACGGATTGTTCTTTGATAGCTGAAATACAACCTCGGCAATATTTTTTTCGTCCCCGATCTCAGGGATTATATCAAACCGCTTGAAAAATCCGGTGGATATAAATCTTGGAACATTATTGTTTTCTTCGCTTGTGAGTGTTTGGCTTTTTAATTGAGACAGCAGCTTTTCAGCGTCTTTGTTTGCGATTTCATGCTGTTGCTTTGTGATGAGATCCGCCCGAACCTTATCTTCCACATCTGCAAACTCAGGGATCTTCTCCGGCATTTTTTCTATGGCTTGAAGGATGTAATAGTCACTACCAAGCTTCTGAACCTCACTAATTTCCATGCTCTCTAAATTAAAGGCAACGGATGCGAATTGTGAACTTTGCGCGATATTGGTTTCAGGCCCTGTTTTTGTAAAAAAATCCGTTGTTAATAAGGTTAGATTTTTTGAATCTGCGATCTGTCTTAAATCATCCTCTTCAAACGAAGCATCATACACAGACTCAGCCGCGTTATAAGCCATATGTTCCGCATATGTTGCGATCAGTTTTTTGCGGATATCCGGTTCTGCCTCGGAAAATGTTTTCCGGGTTTCTTCATTTACGTTTTCAACTTTGATAATATGCCATCCAAACTGCGTACGGATCGGTTCGCTGATATCTCCAGGCGCCATGGAAAAGGCCCGATCTGAAAAAGGTTTGATCATATCCTCTTTACTAAAAGCGCCCAAATATCCGCCACCGGTTTTGCCGGGACCTTCAGAATATGTTATTGCCAGTTGGGCAAAATCTTTTCCTTCCTTTGCCATAATCATAATGTCTTCGGCTTTTTTTCTTTTTTGTTCGACCGTTTCCGCGTCTGCATCCGGTTGTACTTTGATCAGAATATGCCTGGCTTCAACGGTTTTTGGAACAATAAACTCTTGAGGATTTTCTTCAAAATAATCAATGGCTTCCTGATCGATCAGGGCAACTTTTGATTTATATTCATGCGGTTCGAAACGTAGATATCGGACTTTTATCATGGGCTGGGTCTTGTAGGACGCCTCATGGTTTTGAAAATGCGCCTGAACCGCTTCGGTCTCCGGATTAATATTTTTATAATTTTCCGGTTCGAACAAAGCAAATTCGATATTAACCGATGCCCGATTCCATTGGTACCATTCCAAGGTTTCCGGGTCGGAAACCTTTACCGTATTATAAATGAATGTTCTTAATTTATCGATGAGCATCGTTTCTTTTTGAAGTGCTTCGAACTTCTCCGGGGTTCTTTTGTGGTGCTCCAATACCCTGCGGTATAACCGGGTATCAAAAGAACCGTTTCTCTGAAACACTTCCAAGGAGCGAATTGCGGAAACCAGTTCATTTTTTGAAACCTGAAAGTTTGAACGGGCGGCTTCTTCCGCTAATAACTTGCGGTTAATCATCTCGTTTAGGGCCTCTGCCCGAACGTTTAACATCTTAATAAGATCGCTGTTCAAATTGTCACCAAATCGAAGTTTTAAGTTTTCAATCATGGCGTTGTAAGTTTTTAAATACTCGTCATAGGTTATGGTTTGTCCATTGACCAGGGCAACCCTGCCCCCCCGTTGTTCTCGAAAGGATCCTACCCCCCAAAAAATAAATACGACAACAATGGCACCTAAAAGGACTTTAATCATCCAGGAACCTGCGTTTTTGCGCATGGCATTAAGCATAAATTTATCCTCTACAGCACAATTTATAATGAGATGTTAAAACGTTAAATACAATTAAAATCAAACTGTTAACAATGTTAACGGTGAGTCCTGACTTAGGATTCACTTAAAATTTCGAATTTATTTTTTTGTGAACCCTAAGTGATTATGGTCATCGGTTTTTTGTGTCGGTCGATTTTTGTCCCAACCGTTTCAAAGCAAAAAGCGCATCGATATTCATATTTATCCCCGTCGGGTAGAACAAGAAGAAGCCTTTTTCGAACCGGGACCGCCTGTTTGCACCGCGGGCAATAAAGCTCAGTGGCTTCAAGATCCTTGAACTGGGCCGTAGGTCTTTTTGGTACCATCTTCATTCCTTATATAAGATTGAAGCCTCCCCGCAGCAAGCTTAAGGGGTTAGCGCTCGCATTGCTTGTAGCAATCATTTGATAAGCGTTAAAAAGGGTCTAAATAATGAGTTGCAATCATAAATCTTAAATATATTTTTAAACACAAACATTGTCAATAAAATCCCGCTTTTTAGCCTGATGGCGATCTTTATCACTCGTTTGAACCGAAATGGCGAGCGTATTTATCACAGCTTGCTGGAGGGGGAATGAGCTCGTTGTTTGGGTTCAAAATATTTATTGACACCGTGTGCGGCTTTTGTTACTTGACCCGATTATTACAGGGGCTGTAGCTCAGCTGGGAGAGCACATGACTGGCAGTCATGGGGTCAGGGGTTCGATCCCCCTCAGCTCCACCAAAGTTTTTAAAAAAGTCAAATGGTTATATTGATAACCATTTGACTTTTTTAATGTCCGAAAAATTCCGATGAGCCCTTTTCATGTCCGCTTTTTTCCCCTCATCTATATATGAATAGCATTTGCCTGAACAAAAACAAACAGGTAGTGTCCACGTATCACACCCTCCTCGTGACCGACTATTAGCTGTATCTCAAGCCCTATCTGAGGCAAAAATAGAGTACGAATTGACATTACCTTTCTTTTTTAATAAAATCTGGATAGCCGCAACATTTTTTTGATTTTTTATTTGTTTTAAAAAAACCTGGTGCTTCGCACCGGGATAAAACTGAAACTTTGAGGCACTGGCGTGCCCCCCCCCTTTTTCCCGCTTTGCGGGTGGTAGTTTACTCATGAAAAATCTTAAAAGCGTTTCAAATTGAAAGGAGAAGAACATGGCACAGGACGAAAAAATTCGAATCGGCTGGTTAAAAGGCATGTACATTTACACCATTGTAGGCGCCGGATTGTCCGGACTGTTCATGGTCATTTTGCCAAAAAAAATGATCGCGCTGAACAATTTTGCTCCACAGGATCCCATTATGTTCGGTATTGTCGCCAGTGTCTGGCTAGCCTTTGGCATCCTATCGATTTTTGGTTTTCGGTCACCTCTAAAATTTATTCCGGTTTTGTTAATGCAGTTATTTTACAAATCCATCTGGGTTATCGGTGTGATAGTTCCTTTGTGGATTCAGGGGAATCTGTCTTCCAGTGATATTCCAACTATCGTTGTCATGCTCACCTACATCATCGGAGATCTAATCGCCATACCGTTTCCCTACTTTTTTTCAAAAAATACCGTAATTGCTTCCGAAGAGGAACGGTAGATCCCTTTCGATGTGTGATCTACCTTTCAATCAAAAATGAATATGCCGTCTGGAATTTGTGATTGAAGCTCCCTGCGATCAAGTGCGGCGGGTTTTCCGCTTTGCTCCAACAAGCTTCGGGGACCACCCTCGCTATTATGGTTCAAAGTGCGGAATGGGGAACGGGTTTATTGATGATTACCTGTTTCCATGATTCAAAAACAATATCATTTAGTTTTTGGATATCTGTTATTTCAGAAGGAATGGTTAATCGATAACCATTATTTTTTTGGGTAGAAATATTCAAAACCCCGGTGTTTAAATCCAAAACAGTAGAATTAATCAAAAGGTGATGACTCATGAAAAGATCGGGATGGGTTGCGTATACGCCACCGACAATATCCCAGTTGTAGAATCCATCGAGTTTAAAAATTTCATACATAAAATCTACCCATGGGACAACCCGCTTATAGATATAATCGTAGGCCGGAAGATTGATATCGGCTTTTAATCGGTTAATTTCCACACTGCCAAACAAGGCATTTAAGCACAGGTTGCCCGTAATTACCGTTGTCGGAGCAATTGAGCTTAAAACGGAATAGGCGGCTTCCGGGTCGATTGAAAAATTCAGTTCTTCCATGTCTTCACCATTGATAATCAATGGTTCCGTTATCCCGCCCATGACGATTATCTCTTTGACCTTTTTAAAAAAGTCATTATCCATCAGGTAAGCGCCATACAGGTTGGTTAGGGCGCCCGTAGCCAGAATGGTTATTTCTCGTTCATGGGCGTCAACCATTTCAGCAAGAAATTGTGCGGCTTTACTGTTACGGTTATCCGGCATCCCCCCCTTTACCAGTGGAATCCCGTCGTATTGGATGTCTTCCAATAAATTTTTTGTGGAATGATACACGACATCAATGGTATCGTTTCCAAAGGTTGTGGTTATTCCCTTTAGCGTTACATCTCGGTTTCCGATTAGATAAAAAATGGTCAAGCCGTCGTCTATATCCCTTTGCCTGACCCCCATGGTATTGTCACAGTCATAGATAATCGTTTTCATCGACTTTCCCTGAAGGTCATTAATTTAGAAACCAATCGATTTTGTTAAGGTAGTCTTTTATTTTTTCAAATGTCGCTTTATTGGTCAATGCTCGTTCTGTTCGGGTATATTCGTAATATGCCATAAAACACCAGCTTAACCCCCGAAGAAGAATTGTTTTTTCCAATAAGGTTGTTTTTTCGACAAGCTCATCCAAAGAAAGGTCAAGTTTCATACAATCGCGATAACGGGATAGAAAAGAGCGCTTTTCTTCTTTCGAGTAAACATAGTTGCTTTTCCATAGTGTCGTCGTTGGTACCAGGAAATGCCCCAGGTCCTGGTAACGATAAGAGATTACCGCTTTTTCCCAATCCACCAGGTAGCCGGTATCGCCGGTGATTAAGAAATTGTGAGAATTAACCTCCGTATTGACCATGCACATCGGCTCGTTTTTAAAAACAGGTCCTTTGTCTTCTCCGAGCCTGGAAATCTTTTCATGATAATCTTCCAACCGTTTCTTTTCTTTTGTTAACGGGTGATCACGATAACGATGGATCAATGAAAAACTTTCGTCTGCAATATCCATGATCGGGTTTTCCTGGATGATCAGCTTGGGAGACGGCGGCAATCGATGGATGTTTGAAAAGATGTCAGCCGCGACATATTTGTCTTTTGCATATTCCAGCGGAACGCCGGGAAGGAAGTCCATGAGCAAAACACCGGCTTCGAGTCCTTTCGCATGGCTATCATAAAACCGGGCTCTGGGGGTAACGCCTGATAGCTCAATTGCTTTGAGTGCATTATACTCATATTCGATCTGATTTTTTAGTCCAAGCTGGCTCCCATGATTGATTCGAAAAACCGTCTTTTCACCGGACGCGTTGGTTATTAAAAAATTTTCATTATATTCTCCGGCAGCTAAATATTCCACCACCACTTCACCGGCGATCCACCCGGATCGTTTTAAAAATGCTTTTATTAGAAAAATTTTATCCATAGTTACAAATGTATCAGACTCACAAGCTTCATTTCCCAGTGTCATGTTCCAGAAATATTTTTAAGGAATTCGGTAATTATGTGATGAAGCGCACCCGGCACATCTATTCTTGCTTTGCGTGCCATAACAATTCATTAACAAAATTCTCTTCACATGTCAATATGTTTAATTATCACGGACGTCCCCAAGATACCAAGATACCATTGTAACAGTAAGCCATCAAAGTATTTGCTTTTACCATCATTAAAAGACATAATCATTATAACAAGTACTTAACAAGCTCTGAAATTAATAAGCAAAACGAGGATTCCGTCATTCCGTGTTTTAGAGCAAACATTGAGAGTTGGTGCACGCTCCGTACGAATGTCCTGGTAGCCGGTCCTCAATCGTTGGGCTGCATGAAGCATTTAAAATAGTTCGAGTAAAACCTTATTATAGGAATAAAATTAAAGGAGAAATGAAATGACAAACAATCAGATCGATTTCACAGTCGAAAAAAACAATTTGTATCGTGAAGAGAACATTATAGATCTAAAATCGGCTTCAATTCGGTGTCTTACACCTATAAAACCGGATGGAACCATAGATGAAAGCCGTGAAAAGATATTTATGGGTCATACCCAGCTCATGTCGGCCCAGGGCCCTATACCGCTTCACGCACCATTAAAGGCATCCACGCTGGAAGAAGCCATGGAAAAGTTCCCTGAGGCCATGCAGCACGCCATGGCAGAAATGATTGAGAATGTAAAAAAAATGCAACAGGAACAAGAAAAATCAAAGCAGAAAGAAGATTCCCGCATTATTATGCCAGGCAGATAGTTTCGATCCCTAATTGAGCCAATGC
>JAUXEW010000201.1 GCA_030620375.1 Desulfobacteraceae bacterium
CGAAATATCCAATATTTTCAGGCGTATTAATGCCAAGATCATGTGATTTTTGGTTATTTAGCAATTCGGAAATCGCATATTTTTTATACCTGATCTTTTCGTTGAATTTCAGAAGTGGAAAAGATTTGATAATGACTCTTTTATTGTCCACGTTTGTTGATTTTCAAATAAAATTAACGTCTATTTTCTGATTATTTTGATGAGGTGGAGGGATTTTCAGATTCATTTAACCGGGATTATTTATGGACATCATAATCCCGGTTAGAGAAGTTAAAATTTCATTTCATCTTCGAAAGATTTCAAGAATTCTTGTACAAAAGGTTCATTTCGGTCTTTGAGTTTTTGCATAACGACGATGAACGCATCAAGGACAAGCTCTTCCAAACGAAGAGACAATTGATCAAGTTTTTCTTCATATACCCATTCTTCTTCGGGACTCATGATGTACCTCCTTAATGATTTAAAGGATTTTTTTTTACGAACGATTCTGGATTGGGTTTTTTAAGGCATGGGAGGAATCGGGTTCATGATCAGGAAGTGGGAGGGAGGCCCGCAAGTGACCTCCCTGACGTCATGAACCGTCATCCCCATCCGGTTATCCCTTATCGGGTTCCTCCCCGGGATTGCCCGACTCTGTTTCACCGGACACTGTAAATTCAAAAGATTTCCGTTGCCGCAAGGCGGATATGTTCGGCACAAACGACACTTGATTTTTCTACTGCTGCCGCGATCAGCCCTCCCCGGGCCAGGTGATTTGCTTTTCTGAACAGGCCGCCTGAACCCTGATGGATAGCGATGACGGCGGGTGGATCAAAAAGATTTCTTTCAACACCGGCAATGGCGAGGTGATGCTGGAGATAGGTTTGCATGCCGTCAAGGTCAACGCCTTCAAGGTGGCATCTGGCGATAATCCTGGAAGCAAGGGGTTGTGAGGAGCGGAAGGTCAGTTTGTCAACCAAGCTGGTCTGGCCCACCAGGATAATGGGCAGCCAGGGTTTTTGGTCTTGTTCAAACTGGCAGATGGTATGAAGTTCGGCAAAGACTTCCAAACGCATCAAGGACGCTTCATCGACAATCAGAACCACTTTCTGCTTTTTCTCCAAAACCAGATTGACGATCTCTTTTTTAATGGTTTTGACCATAACGGCTTTGGAGTTGCTGGACAGATAAATGTCCAAGGCATCTTTAAGTTGCCGGTAAAATTCCATAATGGAACCCGAGGATGCGGTGATGTATAAGGATCGGTATTCCGATGGATGCAGGGTGTTTAACGCATATCTTACGGCAGTGGATTTGCCGCTGCCCACTTCCCCGGTGACAATACCCATGGCCCCTAAACGCGTGACATACTCAAAACGGACTTTTACATTTAAAAGTTCCGGTGTTTCCAGTATTTCCTCACAACCGATGTCGGTTGCAAACGGTTCTTTGGAAAGTCCGAAAAAAGCGCGGTAATGATCATCCATTTTTTCCTCCCCAGAGCTTGCCGCCCTGATAGCTCGTCTTTTGGGGGTTTGCGTCTATCTGTGGATTGTTGTTTTTATCCCGTTTCACCCGATAGTTGACATGAAGATTGACCGGCTGGATCATGCCGAAAGATTCATTTTTATATCTGGCCTCCACATTTGCCGGATTGTTCGGGTGGTACAAAAGCTCTACGCGCTTTCCGATAAGGGCCACCGGCCCTTCATACAACCTGCCGTCAATGGTGATGGTTCTGTCTTTATTAACGGTCCTTCTGACCACCTTGCGGAAATGGTCTTTTAAGTTGGCCGGTGCGGTTCTTAAGCAATGCATTTTCGATGTAAACCGGTCGAAGGGGGTTTGTCCGGTGGCGCTGTGAACTTTTTTCTGATAATCCTCCAATAGCCAGGTTTCAAAAGCCGTGTTGAACTCGGCAAGTGTTGCAACCTGGCAATGGGGCAGGAACCGGGTGCGTACGGTTTTAAAATACCTTTCGATTTTCCCTTTTCCTTGGGGCATAAATGGTTTGGCATGGATCAAGGCAATGGAAAGTGATGCGCAAACATACTCCAAATGTTTGCTCCTGAAGGCAGAACCGTTATCCACATAAAGTTTTCTGGGCAACCCCCGCCGGGAAAGGCCGTTTTCCAGCGCATCCAGATAGGATAAAACATTTTCCGATAAGTAAAATCGGGCATAAACAATCAACCGGCTATGATCGTCTATGATGGCAATCAGGTAGGACTTATGTTGTTTTCCGTTAACATCCACCATCGGCCCGTGCATGACATCGCTTTGCCACAAATCATTGGGCAGTTCAGCTTCAAATTTGCGGCGATCTGTTGGGGTTTTTTCCCTGGGATGCATCAAATCCTGCTGATGCAAAAACCGGTAAACCGTGGAGTTGTTCAGCTTCACTTCCGGATAAGATCGTTTCATCCGCTCAATCAAATAGGGGACTGTGACAGACGGCATGTTTGTTTTTAACCGGGTCAGCAACAGGCAGGTCTCTTCGTCCATGGCCCGGCATCTGCCTTGGTCGTCCCGGTCATGGGGGCAAAGCGACTTTAAGTCACCATTGCTTTCTTTGTATAATCGAATCCATCGCCGGATTGTGCCCCGGCTGATCCGGGTCTTTTCTGAAAAGGGAATTTGCCACTTGCGGGAACACTTATCCCGCATGAGTCGGCTTTTCTCTCGCCGATTCATGGTGGAAGAGTGGATAAAATCGCTGATCACCGAAAAGCGGAACACCGCCACCTGTATTTTTTCATCTTCGGTCATAAAATACCTCCTTTTTAATGGTTTGGGTTGTCTTATCCCAAAAAGAAGGCATAAAAAATGACACCCTTCGGTAGGGTGTGAAAAAATACAGATGCCGCCGGATTAAATGGATCGGCTCACCGGAACCAGACCTTTGTCAACCAGATAATCAAAGGCCGCCAAAACGCCTTTATCCCAAGCATCTGTCAGATGCGCTTTCATTTTTCTGGTCAGCGCTTTAAACCAATGCCTCTGGCGGGTTCTGCCGATCCCGGCTACCCATTTGCCGGTCTGCAATTTGGTTGCGATGCTGGATCTAATGGTCTCTGTTCTCGCCTGAAAGCGTTTAAAATATCCCTGGGGCCGAAACCGGAAAATACACCCGCAGTCAGGACACCGGCAACGCTTTATCTCGATGGCATGATTGTAACCGTCAAAACAGGCCAAAACAAAACCGTGCCCCCACATCCGACATCCGTTGCAACATTCGCAGTTGTCTGGCTTAGGCCATGGATAATCCCGACCCATATCAATAAGCTTCTTGAAATCCACTGGAAAATAAATTATCATAATCACACGTTTTTTTTAAACCGGCTTGCCGGTTTGGTTTTGAGGGCGGTTGCTCTCCTATAAGCACCGCCCTTTCTCAATAAAAAAAGCCCCTGAATTAGAGGCTCATTTATTCTGATAATCTTTTCCTTCTGTCAACGGATTCTAAAAATGTTTAGACCTGCTGAATGACAGAGTCTGAAAATCTACACAAGGAACTGCTAGTAATCAATAAACGCTTGAATACAGCTTATTTATGTCAGGGACGGCGTGAAGTTGTCATTAAACCTCCGGAATGAAAATGGCACTGATTTTAGGCATATATTTTGCTTCCATTTCCTTTATACAAATATCTATATGTTTGAAATTATATTCAATTTGAATAATATCCAAAAACGAAGAATATTTTTATAATGCTTTTAGGAAGAAAATATAGCACTTTCAAACCGGGAGTATTAATGCACTATAAAGTCGGCCCTGACAATTTACTTAAGGAATCATTTTCTCAATTATGGAACTATAACCGAGAAGGTTGGGCCAGGCGGTTTTTTAATAATTGGAAGACTGCACTAAAGTGGCAACGATTAAAGCCTTATGAGAAGTTTGCAGAGATGATCGAGAATCATTGGGGTGGTATTGCTGCTTATTGTAAATCTGAGAATGAATAACCCCGCCGCAAGCGGACGGGGTATCTGGTGCCACTTGAGGCATCCAGTTATAGCTTGAATAATTTGAGTTGCTTCATCCGATTATCTGCCTCCTTTTTATCGAGGCTCTGATTATGGATGTAATTCCTGATGGTCTTTTCGGATGCCGCTTCTCCTACGGTGCCGATGTACTTGCCATCGCTCCAAAATTCTCCACCCCATAGCTCTTCTTTTTTGAGCTTTGGAAACTGTTTGAAAATTTGACGTGCTGTTATTGATTTGATGATACTGATAACTCGTAACGGCGATAACCTTGGGGGTGCTCCACAAAATATGTGTATATGATTTTGATCAAAACCAACTTCATCTATGAGTATCTCGTATCTCTCGGAAATGCCTTTTAGCGACTCCCTGATACAACCTTCGATGGGGCTATTGATCAAAGCTTTTCGATATTTGACTGCCGTCACCATATGATACCGGATTTTATATACACTGTGTGATGTTTTACCTAATTCCATAATAGCGGTAATATAGCACCGCCGGTTCCCCCGCCGCAAGCGGACGGGGTATTAAAAACTTAATAAACGGTATTGTCAATAGCAAATTGCCGCTTAGAAAATACGGATACGATTATTCGATAATTAACTATTTGATAAGACAGATAATGCATTTATACCCTGTAGGCGTCAATTATTCTTGGTTACGTTTTCATGAGTCGTTTCTGAAACTTTGAGTGAAACAGGCGGGCACGATATCCGGTGTATGACTTATTTCCTTAAAATGGGCACTGTTGTATTCCGTGCCGGGTTATGGTATGGATGGTGAAATTGCTGAGGCTTTCTCTCCCTCAGTCCGCACATCATCCGGCGTGTGGGTACATACCATTCGGACACTAAACTACCGGGCAAAAGAATATTAATTCTGAAACAAATCTTATAAAGTTGTACGAATCCATTATCTTTAAAGAAAGGGGGCGTTAATGGTAAAAAATGGCGATTCAATCGAAAGTATCAAAACTCTTTTTGATAATATTTCACCTTATTTTGATAACTGGACGGAGGTATTTCAAGAAAAAGTATATGGATATGTAACCTGGGAGCATCTAAAGAAATATATCCCCAAAGATAGAAATTCACTCATATTGGACGCCGGCGGTGGTACCGGCAGGTGGGCCATACCCCTTGCGAAAATGGGATACGGCGTGACCTTGTGTGACATTTCTGAGGGGATGTTGAAACAGGCGAAAAAGAATATCGATAAAGAAAAATTATCAGACAAGATAACCTTAAAAGAAGAAGACTTAACCGATTTGTCCTTTCCTGACCAGATGTTCGATTTTGTGCTTTGCGAGGACGGCCCCATTTCCATATCTGATTCTCAACAGGTAATTAGGGAATTGGGACGAGTATTGAAAGAGGGCGGCAAGATGTGGGCTTGCGTTGTTGGAAGATATCCTCTGGCATTAGCCAGGGCAGAAACGAATTCTGAAGAA
>JAUXEW010000007.1 GCA_030620375.1 Desulfobacteraceae bacterium
CTGAGCATCGTCAATAAGATGGCCGGTTTGGTTCTCAAACACAAATCCCCGGGACATCACTTCAGGCCCATATACGACGACACCGGTTTCTTCATCAAAAGCCAGTGTTACGGCAACCAGACCGCCTTCGGATAGAGACTGCCTTTCCTTTAAGACACTCCTCCCAACATCACCAATCCCCTTTCCGTCGATAAAAATCCGGCCGGTGGCAACATTTCCGCTAACCCTTCCATCGTTTCTATCAAACTCAATGATTTGACCGTTTTCTGTTAATAGAATTTGCTCTTTTTTTATCCCTACTTGCTCAGCCAAGCGTGCGTGAAGGATTAAGTGTCGATACTCGCCATGAATCGGTATAAAATATTTTGGCCGGGTCAGGTTGATCATCAGCTTTAATTCTTCCTGGAACGCATGACCGGACACATGGATATTCGAAATCTTTTCATAGATCACATCCGCACCACGCCGGTAAAAATTATTAATAATTTTCGTTATGGCTTTTTCATTTCCGGGAATAAATTTAGAGGATAGAATGACCGTATCCCCTTTGTTGATGATAATTTGCTTATGCGTTCCCTCAGCCATACGGGCTAAAGCCGACATGGGTTCGCCCTGACTCCCCGTGGTGATCATAACCACTTCATCATCCGGGAATTCGCTGACTTGATTGATATCAATTTCAATCCCTTCCGGGATATCCAGGTATTTTAAATTCTTGGCAATATTGACGCTGAGCTCGATGCTCCGACCATTGATAATGACTTTTCTGCCCAATGCTTTTGCAATGTTGATGACCATCTGTATGCGGGTGATATTGGAGGCAAAAAGGGCAATAATGACCCGTCCCTTGGCGTCAGACATGACTTTCTCCAATATCTCACCGATCGCCTGGGCGGATTGGGTGTAGCCCTCTTTTTCCACGTTGGTGGAATCCGATAATAACGCCAACACGCCTTCCCCACCGTACTGGGCAAACCTGGCCACATCTGTAACCGGGCCGCTGAGAGAAGCGTTATTGATTTTAAAATCACCGGTATGAACGATTCGGCCGACGGGCGTATTAATGCAAAGCCCCACACCGTCGATGACACTGTGCCCCACCTGAACAAACTCCAGTTCAAAGTCGCCGATTCTGAGCTTTTCTCCAGGGTAGACTTCATGGAGCAAGCATTTTGAAAGAATACCGAATTCTTCCAGTTTATTCCTTACAATGCCCAAGGTGAAAGGGGTCCCGAATACCGGGACGTTCGATATCTTCAATAGATGGGGGAGTGCGCCGATATGATCTTCATGAGCATGTGTTAAAACCACTCCCGCTATTTTTGTCTGATTGTGTTTTAAATATTCCATCTCTGGAATGACGTAATCAACCCCCAGCATGTAGTCTTCAGGAAACATCAATCCCGCATCGACAACAAAAATCGTATCTTTATACTCGAAAACCATCATGTTGAGGCCGATCTCACCCAGACCGCCCAGAGGGATAATCTTTAACATCAGGAGCTTTCCGCCTCTCTCTTTTCTAAAGCATCACCGATCATCGTTCGGACGATTTTCACCAGCTCTTCTTTATTCTCTTTGTTGAAGGGTGTGGTATCAACCGGTTTTAAAATTTCCAGAGAAATATTCCCTGCTTTTATCTTCATCTGTTTTTTCGGCATGACCGAACGTGATCCGTGTATGGCTATCGGCACTATGGGAACGCCCGATTCCACGGCTAAAACAAATCCACCTTTTTTAAACGGCAGCAGCCTGCCATCCATGCTGCGGGTGCCTTCCGGAAAAATCATAAGAGATACCCCGTTTTTTATTTTTTCGCTGGCTTCTCTTATGCTGCGAAACGCCGATTCCCGGTTGGATCGATCAATACTGATATAACCGCATCCTCTCATGCCCTGTCCGAAAATCGGAATTTTAAATAATTCCGCTTTAGCAAGCCATCTAAACTGAATCGACAGTCCGGCAAAAAGCGCCAGAATATCAAAATTACTCTGATGATTGGCCATAAAAATATAGGATTTTTGGGGATCAATATTGGAAAGTTTTTGGGTGTTGACTTTAACATTACTGACAAAGAGAATCGACTTTGCCCATAAAATGGCACTTTTATGTGGCAAGTTTCCCGTTTTACTAAAAAAAGCGAGCAAGGCAGCAAGCGACCCAAATATGATCGTTGCTGGAAAAATCCAAACCATAAATAAAATTGTGTTAAGCATAATTCGCCTTCGATCCGATGGACTTTACCCTTGATAACAACCTCTGATTGATGAACTTATTTTTACTTTTTCTTCGCTCTCCTGACGGCACCCTGTCCTAAATAGCGCCTGAACCAAAATCTACCATTTCCGGACGATCGCTATATGGTTTTCGTTCGGGCGCTGAATGGGAACATTTTTCTTAAATTTTGATATTCAAGGTATCAAAGAGCGTGTCGGCAAAATTTATGATCCAGTTTCGCTGATTCTTATTCGCATATCCCATACAACTGCAGCGAACCCGGTTCGTGGTCCGGATCAATAGTTCACATGCCAGATAATTTTTGTCCAGCACAACAGCAAAATAGTGCGGTCGGCAATTTATATGTTCAGCCTGCTCTTCGGTGAGATATTCCGGGTCAACCGGTATCCAGTATATTCCTTCTACCCTGGAAGGACCGAATTTTTCATCCAAGGATTCTTTAATTCTTTGGCAATCACCCGGCCTTAACTCATCAATAACATACTGCTTCATAATCATTAAATTTACCACAGTTTTCTGATCCACGCAAGGTGTATGTTTGCGGTATGTCAATTGTATTCCGGCCTCGAAAAGCCGGCCAGATGACCTTTTTAGGATTGTGATAAACGGCCGGTATGAAGGGCTTCGTGTCGAAGCATGTTTATCTTTAATTCAACACCGCCGCCGAACTGACCGTATGTACGATCGCTTCGAATCACCCTGTGGCAGGGAATCAGGATCGGAAAGGGATTATTAGCTAAGGTGGTACCTACAAAACGATGGGCACGGGGACGCCCGATAGCTTCTGCTATATCTTTATAAGATCTTGTTTCCCCAAAGGGAATCCCGGCCGTGGCTTTGAGGACGGATTGCTGCAGTGGGGTGAGATTTTTTATGTTCAGTTGTTTCCAGGGCGGCCGGATTGGCTTGCCAACAAAGTAATTCTTAATTAAATTGGATACTTCTATTGCATCTGGGCAAGAATTCGGTTTTCCCCATGAATCATTTTTGTTGGATCTTATTAGCATTGCCTTGCTGGGAAGCGGCAACAGGGTCTTCATCACAAAAAACGGTTGGTTACGAAAAATTAAAGCAGAATATCCAAAGGCTGTGGAAAAAATTAAATGGCAAATCGAATTATCACCGAATTGATTAGAAAACCGGGCATTCATATTTGGTAAAAATTAAGGGGTGCTTTAAAAAAGTTGGTTTTGGTGTTTAGGCCTTGATCGCTAAAATTTTCATGTACCTCCCGGTTCGAAATCCAATTCTTTGAACCGGGAGAACATGACGTTTTCCGGCTGACTAAGTTTCTTCAATCGTGATAGCGCCGACTTCACAGACTTCTACGCAACTATCACAACCCAGGCATTCCTCAGCATTTACAGGAATTGATTTTCCGTCTTTCATTTCGAATACTTCTACAGGACATACATCTACGCATTCTTCACAACCTTCACATTTGTCTTCGTCAACAATAGGATTAAATGCCATTTTAAAGCGCCTCCTTTCATCAATAAATTTACATTATAAATGGTATGATCAGCCATTTTTTGTTTATATCGGGAAAAATTCTTATACCAATTGACAGGGCTAGTCAAGCCTTCTTATATTTTTTTTAATGTTCTGCCGCGGTATTCAGTTTTTCGTAAAAATCCAACGACCGCTCCTTATCTATTCATCATAAATGAAGCTCCCCGCTGCAAGCAACGGGGTATCACCATCAAACAGGGTGAACTACGAGGGGACAAGCGGTTATTGCGGTTCCACCAGACCTATAACCGTGTTGCTATATTGCGGTACAAGAAGTTTATCCGGTTGAAAGTCGACAGATTCCACAAAACGGCCAAAATATTCTTGGGGACTTGCCCCGGGGATCAGGTAAACGGTCAGTGAAACCGTTTTTTCTCCATGGATATGGTTTGGCATTGCGGGGATGCTGATGGAAGCGGTGGCTTTGGGATCTTTTGCAAGTTGATCCAGAATCCCCATTAACCGGGACTTCCATTTTTCAAGCACTGCCGCCTGACCGGGGCAAACCGGAATCGAATCAATCGAGAGGATCGGTTTCGCATCCGATGACTGCTCCTTCAGATGACTGAATACAGGTTGACTGCCGGTAATATATACACCCGAGGCTTCCCGATCCTTAAACAGCAGCATCGTCCAGGCATTGATCCTTTCACCGGTCATGTAGCCGCCCGGTTCCTGTTTTACAGTTGTTGTGTGGCGGGAAAGCACCTGATCAGAGTCCGCGGGGTCTCCTTTTAAATTACTGAAAACCACTTGCTCCATCTCTTCAAGCAAAACTAAATCCTGGTCGATATTTAAGTGCTGGATATCATACTCCTGGGCAATGGCGAGGAAAAGCCGCGCGATAAAGAGGTGATCCAACGGCTTGACCGCCGTGTTTTGATGGAGTGGGTTGCTTTGAATTCTTTTTTTAATATCCGTCCTAATTTTTGAGATCGACGTATCACTATAAAATGGAATCAAATTCGCCTGGGTTTTTAGAAAGGCCATCGTGCCGCCATCGTGCAAATTTGCCCAATTCTTATACGCTTTCAAGGTGGTCTGAATCTTTTTCTCATCACCGGTTACCGGCACCCTGATCTCTACAACGTCGCTGTCCCTCATGTGTTTCAGTTCACCCGGTAACAGGCTGTCTGAAACCTGATAGACGATTATTTTTGAAAAACATGCCGCCAGGCGAGAGGCTGCCGATTGTGACACATACGTAAAAGGAAAATAGATGGGGTTCATGATGATTTAATTTGCTTTTTGATCCTGCGGGACAATCCCCATGGATCTTAATTGTTCACGAATTTTATCGGCAATATCCCAGTTCTTTTCCGCCCGCGCTTTTTCTCTTTGGAAAATCAGACGCTGAACCTCGGGATCCGACAGATCATCACCAAAATCTAAAATTTTTAATACCGAATCGATTTGACGGAAAGCATCCATAATCTTTGACGCATCATCGGTGTTGACTTTGTTTTCCTGTACCAGGTGGTTCACCTGACGGACAATTCGATAGGTCGAAGCCAATGCTGCGGATATATTTAAATCGTCATCCATTGCACGGATGAAACCATGCCGGATGTCGTAGATGACCTGGTCGAGTTCCACAAATGAAGGGACATCCGACCGCACATTAGTCAGGAGTTGGACCAAACGATCCATTCGCTTTAGCCCGCGCCTGGCATCTTCCAGTCTTTCCGTAGAAAATGGTACCGGTTTTCTATAATGACCGGAAAGGAGCCAGTATCTGATCTCCCTGCCGCTATATCCCCTGTTCAAAAGATCCGGCAAGGTTATCCGGGCATCCTGTTCGTCCATTTTTTTCCCATCAACCAGCACCCGGTCGCAATGAACCCAGTATTTCGCCAGCGGTTTGCCGGTCAATGCTTCGGCAATGGCAATCTCGTTTTCATGGTGCGGGAATACCAGTTCTCTGCTGCTGGTATGGATGTCATAGGTCTCCCCCAGATATTTCATGGACATGGCGGCACACTGAATATGCCACGAGGGGCGGACGTTTCCCCACTCGGTTTTGGTGAAAATGCCTCTTCTCAATTCGGATAGCCGGGATCGTTTAAACAAGGTGAAATCTCTGGGATTGTCCTTTTCGTATTCATCCAGATCTACGGTTGTGCCGACCCTTATTTTATTGATATCAATGCCGGATAAATTCCCATACGCGGAAAACCGGGAAATATCAAAGTAGAGAGACCGAAGCTTTTCATAAGCGTACCCTTTTTGAACCAGTCTCTCCGCCAGCAACACCATATCATGAATATGCTCACTGGCCCTGGGATATTGGTCGGCCGGTTTAATGCTCAACGTCTTAATATCTTCCATAAATGAATCGATATGGCCCTGGGTAAACTCGGAAAGATCAAGCTGTGCCTTTTCTGAACCTTCAATAGTTTTGTCATCAATGTCGGTTATGTTCATCACGTGCTTGACTGAAAATCCTCTGTATTCAAAATACCGGCACAATAGATCGGAAAACACAAACCGCCGACATTCTCCCAGACTCATTCTCGCATATGCCGTAGGGCCGCAGGAATAGATGGAAACCTTTTCCGGCACAATCGGTTCAAATGTCTCCTTAACCCGCCCCAGGGTATTAAACAACTTTAACCCCACTTTCTCTTTTACCGCAAAAAGAGGGGTGCTTAAATATCGCTCGCCACTATCCGGAAGAATAACAACCAGTATTCCGTCGGCCATCTGCTCCGCCTGTTTGAGTGCCACAACCATGGCGGCCCCGCTGCTCATCCCTACAAACACGCTTTCTTCTTTTGCCAGGCGTCTGGCCATTTCATAAGCTGCTTCATCATCGACATTCACTTTCTGATCCAGACGCTTTTTATCATAAATCTCAGGAACATAAGCCTCTTTCATATTCTTCAGTCCCTGAATCTTATGACCCAGGTACGGTTCAACCCCCACAATTTGAATATTCGGATTGTACTCCTTTAACCGCCTCGAAACACCCATTAAAGTGCCGGTTGTACCCATGGTGGCCACCACCACGGAAACCTCACCGCCTGTCTGTTCCCATATTTCTTCGGCGGTTCCGTAATAATGCGCCTTCCAGTTGTCTTCATTATTGAATTGATCGGTCATAAAATACTTTTCCGAATTTTCGCGATACAGGCGGTAAACTTCTTCTATGGCGCCGTCCGTACCCAGATGGCCCGGTGTGAGGAGGATTTCAGCACCGCGAGCCTTCAGTATTTTTTGCCGCTCAATGCTGACGGCCTCCGACATGACCAACAGCAATTTGTACGCTTTTACCGCGCATACCAGGGCAAGGCCGATACCCGTATTGCCGCTGGTCGCTTCAATGACCGTTTTATCAGGCGTCAGTGCTCCTGATTTCTCGCCGGATTCGATCATTGACAAGGCCGGCCGATCTTTGATCGATCCACCCGGATTAAAATATTCCAATTTTGCAAAAATTTTCACATTGGGGGTGGAATTTAACTTGACAATCTCGACCAGCGGTGTCTTTCCGATTGTATTTAAAATTGAGACGCTCATACAGATAATACCTTTAAAATATCATCTCTAACCTGATGCTCTTCTTTTGAAGCATCAATAACCCTGAATCGATCAGGTTCAGCAAGTGAAAGTTGAAGATACCCTTCCCTAACCTTTCTATGAAACGAAATTTTTTCTCCTTCAAAACGGGTTTCTCGAAGGGGCCGGTTCCCGGATGTAACGGCCTTCCAAGCCCGTTTCAGACCGATCTCCGGAGAAAGGTCCAGCAGAAAGGTAAGATCCGGCTTAAGGTTATCTAAAATGATGTTGTGCAACTGCTCGATAAAACCAACGTCCAATCCCCTGGCATACCCCTGATAAACAACTGTAGCATCAAAATATCGGTCGCATATTACGGTCTTGCCTGCCTCAAGAGAAGGACAGATTACTTTTTTAACATGCTGCGCTCTATCGGCCATGTAAAGGAGCAGTTCCGTCAACGGTTCCATGGCGTTATTCCGGGTATCCAACAATATGGATCGGATTTTCTCACCGATATGAGTCCCCCCGGGTTCCCGGGTTACGATGCACTGCTGCCCCTTACGGCTTAAAAACGCAACCATATGTCTTATCTGAGTGGTTTTCCCCGAGCCCTCAATCCCTTCAAGCGTAATAAACATAGTGGTTGGTCATTTATCTTTTTGGTTTTTCATGAAAAAGTGACGCTCCAATAGCCGGTGATACGACGTCCAGGCTTCCGACGAATCTTCAGATTCCATGAACTCGCGGATCCCGTTCACCTTGGCGTCGATTTCATCAATATAGTTCAACAGGACCGCTTCAATGGTTTTCGGCGGTTCCGGCGAACCGAATTCTCGGGAACCATGATGGCTAATAATCATATGTTCGATCAAAAGAGCCGTCTGTTCAGGAAAATCTGCAAGAGATTTGATTTTTTCTCGAACCATCAGCACCCCTATTACAATATGGCTCAACAGTCGGCCTTCATCTGTATAATCGATTTTGATGCGGTATTCCAATTCATTAATTTTGCCTATATCGTGTAAAATGGCGCCGGTAATTAATAGGCCCCTGTCGATTCCGCTGTAGTGCCCGGCGATTTTATCCGCTAAAAGCGCCATGGACAATGTGTGTTCAAGAAGACCGCCCAGATAAGCGTGGTGCATTTTTTTTGCCGCAGGGGCGGATTTGAATTTGGCCACAAATTCAGTGTCAGCCCAAAACGCATCCATAAGCGATTTTAAATATCCCGTTTCTATAGAGTCGGATATGTGTAAAAGACGTTTATACATTTTGTCGACATCCCGGCGGGTGGCGGGTAAAAAATCCGACGGGGTTATCGATTGGTCATCGCATGCGGACATATCTTTTACGACAAGCTGTAAGTTCCCTTTATATTCCGACACATTCCCTTTAATTGTCACAAAATTACCAGACGTTATGTGTGATGCAATCTGATCCACATTATCCCAAATAACCCCTTTCAGGGTGCCGGTTTTATCTGTCAGGGTCAGATTCAAATAGTGATTTCCATCCTTTTTTTGGGACAGGACTTTTTCAGATAACATGAAAATATCATCAATAAAATCACCGGCCTTAATGTTTTTTACATAGGTTTTTTTCATGGTTCTCTTTTGTTATACCCGATATCCCACTGTTTCAGATCTTCCAGTAATCCATAGTCCGTCATGTCGCATTTGATAGGGGTAATGGAAATGTAATTATCAAACAATGCCTGCCCGTCGATGTCCGGGTGTTCGAAGGATGGCTCCGGATCACACCCGTGCCAGTAGTATGTCCGCTCTCTGGGATCGATCCGTTTTTTAAAATATTCGTAAAAAAATTCGACTCCCTGCTGGCTGATTTTCACCCCGGCCATATCTTTCGTGGACATATTCGGTAAATTAACATTTAAAAAGGTGCCACATGGCAGTCCGTTCTCTACAACCTGGTTCGCCAACCGTTCGATGAATTGGGCGGCTTCATCATAATAATCACATTGAGGTCCCTGAATAGAAACGGCAATGGCTTTCATTCCGTACAGCGTGGCTTCTTTTGCAGCCGCGACCGTTCCTGAATAGTTGATATTCACCCCCACGTTTGCCCCTGGATTAATCCCGGAAATCACGATGTCAGGTTTTTCATCCATCAGTTCCAAAACACTCAATTTGATACAGTCGGCTGGCGTGCCGCTGACTGCATATACCGGTCCTTTTCCGTTGACATGGACTTGGGGCGCGCGAAGCGGCAAGTGGAGCGTAATACCGTGTCCAACGGCGCTACGCTCACGATCCGGTGCAACAATGGTCACCGAATGGCTCTGGGAAAACCGATCATAAAGCGCCCATAATCCTTCGGCATGTATGCCGTCGTCGTTAGTTAACAATAGTTTCATTTTTTCATATCTCTATCAGTTCATCAGTTATTCCAGCTTATTCAGGTAAGACATAATAGCTTAACTTTCTAATATTTCAAACGGATATTTTGAAAAACTATACCTTGCTTTTTCCCCCCGGTTGTTTTTATATGTAATATTTTTTACTTAATCAAGATGTTACCCCGATTTAATATACAACATGCCCCCAATAAAAAATAACTGTCTGAAAAACAACAGATTATTCCTTGATTATCCGTCATGTCGGTTTCCATCAAACCCGATTGTCATCCTGATTTTACTGTTTTCCTATCTTTCTTTTCCATTAACCACAACATCCGCCGCCGAAGATTTGAAACCCTATGACCGCCTATTATCCAGTGATCCGGAAAGCCCGTGGCACATTCAAGCCGATGAAATTTTATACAACCGCAAAACCAACCAGTATCACGCATCGGGAAACGTCATCATCAAACAGCTCGATAAATCGCTGTCGGCCGACAAACTGGTTTTTGATGTCGACAATATGGAAACGTCTGCAGCCGGCAATGTTATGCTTAAGATCGGTGAAGATGTGCTGACCGCCAGCCGCATGGAATTGAATCTTTCCGAAGAACAAGGAATTTTATATAACGGCAAAATTTTTTTAAAAGAAAACCATTTTTATATAGCGGGCGAGAAGATCCAAAAGATCGAAGGAGATGCCTACATCGTTGATGGGGCAGTCGTAACGACCTGCGACGGCGACCTGCCGGCATGGCGAATTACCGGAAAAAATTTAAACGTATCCTTAGATGGATACGGAGTGGTTAAGCATAGTACCTTATGGGCAAAAAACATACCGGTTTTTTATTCGCCTCTCCTGGTTTTCCCGGCAAGACAGGATCGCCAGTCCGGTTTACTGATCCCGAAAATCGCTTTTTCGGATCGAAAAGGTACGGAATATGACCAGCCCCTTTACTGGGCCATCAATCAAAGTTCCGACGCAACCCTTTTTGAGCATTACATGTCTGACCGGGGGGATAAAATCGGCTTGGAATACCGGTATGTTATAGACGGCCTTTCCAAGGGAACGATGATGATTGACATGTTACATGACCGGAAAATCGATGATGGCACAGGGCAATCGAGTAAAAAATGGGGATATGAACACGATGATTGGCCCAGAACCAATTCGGACCGATACTGGTATAGGGGCAAGCTGGACCAGTCCCTGCCGATTGGGTTTTTTGCCAAACTCGATGTGGATCTTGTCAGC
Source organism: Desulfobacteraceae bacterium (assembly GCA_030620375.1). Classification (GTDB taxonomy): domain Bacteria; phylum Desulfobacterota; class Desulfobacteria; order Desulfobacterales; family UBA5616; genus JAUXEW01. The sequence goes on from JAUXEW010000007.1 coordinate 10,863, forward strand.
GATCAGGATTACCTGATTGAATTTCGAGACGGTTACTCCGGTTTTTATGCCACAGAGCACCATTTTACCCGGGATTTCGGCCGAATCCTTGACAGTTATGATGATCCGGTCCGGTCAAACCGCTTGAATATTAACAAAACCGGCACCAATTACAGCCTGAACGCAGATCTAAAATGGTATGATGATGTGATTGCCAGACGATATCTTGATCAAAACACCGCCCTGCAAAAATTACCGCAGATTGGACTGAACACCTTAAGGCAATCAATTCCAAGCACCCCTTTTTATTGGGTTCTGGACTCAAATTACACCTACTTTTTCAGTGAAGACGGCACCAACGGCCACCGAACGGACATACACCCAAGGATCTATCTGCCGTATCACCTGAAACCCTATTTTTACTTTGAGCCGTCTTTGGGTTTTAGGGAAACCATATGGCAGATTGAAACGTTCCAAGACATCCCACAGGAAAAAAATAGGGACCATACCCATTTTAGACATATTTATGATGTCCAATTAAATCTCAGTTCCGAAATTTCCAGGGTCTATTCGGTAAAAAGTGACCGTATTAACGCTGTTAGGCACACGATTCTGCCTCAGATCGTTTATGACTATATTCCCGAAACGAATCAGGATGAATATCCCTGGTTTAATGACTTGAAGGATTCCGTTAATCGTATCGAAAAAACCAACCTTATCACCTGTGCGGTAACCCAATTTTTAACCTCGCGATCCGAAATAGCTGTGGATAAGCCGATCGAAGATGATGACAAGGAAAGGCTTGGTGATACAAAAAATATATATCATCAGCTACTTAGATTCAAACTTCAGCAAAGCTATGATATTAATGAAGCCCGGTCAGACACCCCGGCAAATTGGAGAAACCGGAAAGATAAACGTCCTTTTTTTCCTTTAGAAGCGGAACTGGAGCTAATTCTGACGGATTTTCTTTCTATTTTGGCGGATGCGAAGTGGTCTTACTATGAAAGTAATTTTTTAACCCGTAACATTGAATTAAGATTAAGGGACTCTCGTGGTGACCGGTTATATATCGACTACCGCTTTGCTGACGGAATGGTCGAATCTTTCAGCGCAGATGTCACGCTGAAGCTGACGGACAGGCTTTCATCCTACGCCGATTACGAACGGAACATTTTTAAAGGGGAAACCATTCAAACCAGCCTGGGATTTCTATATGAAGCCCAATGCTGGTCAATGAAGGTCAGGTTTAAAGACGAAACCGATGATCAAAAAATTGAACTTATGATGAGTCTGAAAGGCCTGGGCGGAATCGGCAACGAATAGCAAAACTAAAGCTCAAATCGCTATGCGGGAAAAAAGAGGGCACGCTAGTGCCTCAAAGTTTCAGTTTTATCCCGGTGCGAAGCACCGGGTTTTTTTAAAACAATTAAACCCATATCCATATGAAGGTCATCAATGATAGCGGATAAACTCACTCGGGCTTGGTATGTCCTTTACACCAAGAGCCGCTTTGAAAATGTGGTTGACGAAGGCCTGCAAAAAAGATCCATTGAGTCGTTCCTTCCGAAAATCAAGGTTAGAAGCAAGCGCCGTGACAGAAAAATAATATTAAATTCACCGCTTTTCCCGGGATACCTGTTTGTGAAAACCGATCTTCATCCAAACGAACATCTTGAGATTTTAAAAACAGCCGGGGTTGTCCATTTGATTGGAAATAAAAACGGCCCCATCTCTGTACTTCATGAAACCATAGAATCGCTTAAAATTATAGTTTCCGTGGGTGATCATATCGCCACCGGCAAACAGTTACGAAAGGGTGACCGGGTAATGGTGGTTCACGGGCATTTTACGGGAGTTGTCGGCACGTTTGTTCGTTACAGAGGGAAAAGCCGTATAGTCGTCAATATCGAAGCACTTGGACAATTCGCCGGTGTGGAAATCCAAGAAGAGGATGTGGAAATTTTACCGGAAATATTTTCATAACCGCTTGACTTCTTACTAAGTTTTGTTTACTAGAGGTGATGACGTTATAAAAAGTCGAATTTTTACGAAGCCATCAAATTTGAAGCGGAAATCCCTCAATCTGTTTACAGTGTCATATAGATTTTATCTTTTAACGAAATTGTCAGAATTATAATTGAAATAATACCTATAAATTTAAGGAGGATAAATGAACAAACTGGAACTTATTTCCGCCTTGAAAACCGAAGCGAACATATCAAAATCAGAAGCTGCAAAGGTGGTACAGATATTTTTTGATAGCATGGCTGACGCCTTGGCTAAAGGAGAGCGCGTTGAAATAAGGGGGCTCTGCAGCTTTTATGTAAAAGAGTATAAAAGCTATACCGGAAGAAATCCGAAAACCGGGGACAAAGTACAGATCAAACCCAAGAAGCTTCCGTTTTTTAAAGCCGGGAAAGAACTTAAAGAACGGGTAGATTTATAACTCTGTGAACGGGTTTGAATCGATATTAAGCCAGGATCAACCCATACAGACGTTAACCCGATTTCTACAAAAGGGGAAAATTCCTCACGCGCTTCTTTTTACAGGGATTGACGGTGTGGGCAAGCGGTTGACGGCACTGGCATTCGCCATGGCCTGTAACTGTGTGGGCATTCGATCGGATCCATTACCCCATGCTGAAAATTCCCCGCGTGAAAACGGTTGTTCACATGAGGATAATGCCGTAGCGACAGGACCTTGCGGGGTTTGTAGCGCCTGTAATAAAATCCGGTCGAAAAATCATCCGGATCTCCTGATTGTCGAGCCGTCGGGGGCCATGATTAAAATACGTCAGATGCGTGATCTTTTCCGAACCCTTGCCTTGAAACCTTATGAGGCAAGGGTTCGTGTCGTCATAATAACCGAAAGTCACACCATGAATCCAGCGGCTGCCAATGCCCTCTTAAAAGTCCTTGAGGAGCCGCCGGATCGGACGGTCCTGATCCTCACCGCTCGACAGACATCCGATCTGCTCCCGACAATCGTCTCCCGCTGCCGGCATATCCGGTTTAACCCGATCTCGCAGCAGCACATCAGGCTGTTATTGGAAAAGCGTCACGGGATCGATTCCGATCACGCGGAAATTCTTTCAACCATGGCCAACGGAAGTTTTACCCGGGCACTTTCTATGAGCCGATCAAACTGGATCAACCATAGAAAATGGCTGATTTCAGCCGGTGGCCTGGATGCGCCTGAAATGCTCTCAAAACGGCCAAAATCGTTATTGCTGGCATATTCGGAAAAATTAGCTAAAAACAAAGAATTGATATTGGATTCTCTCGACATGATTAGCGTATGGTTTCGGGACCTTGTCGTATGGAAATATAAACCGGAAAACATCATCAACAAGGACTTGACCGAAAAGATTCAATACGCTTCACAGAAAAATACCGTAGACGATCTACTTAACAAAATCAAAGCCGTTGAACAGGCCAAAAGAGATATTCAGGCAAATTTGAATCTACGGCTGAGCCTTGACGTATTAATGATGCGGCTGGCAAAAGGGAACGTTTTGCAAAGGCCTCACAGTGTCGATCCGGAAATGAGATAGAGTTCGCAACGTCAAGAAAGATAAGGGAATACGGCAAGCATATGAAAAAATTTGTGGGCATTAGATTTAAACCGGTGGGAAAGATTTATGATTTCGATAGCGGCGCATTTGTGTTGAATCCGGGTAATCATGTCATTGTGGAGACCCAACAGGGATTGGGATTTGGTGTAGTGGTGAACCCGCCTGCGACATATGAAGCCGGATCCCGGGGCAAGCCATTGAAAAAAGTATTCCGTTTGGCGAGTGAAAAAGATTTTGAGCAGCTAAAGAAAAACAGTGAGATCGAAAAAAAAGCCCATACCTATTGTTTAAAGTGCATTAAAGAACTGGGGTTAAAAATGAACCTTTTCAGTGTTGAAAATACTTTTGACGCCAGTAAATTGACGTTTTATTTCACCGCCGATGGGAGGGTTGATTTCCGTCAACTGGTTAAAATGCTGGTAAAAGAACTCACAGCCAGAATCGAGATGCGGCAGGTTGGGATAAGAAACCATGCGAAAATGTGTGGTGGTGTGGGCCGATGCGGTCGCCTTATCTGCTGTTCGTCGTTTATGGAAAATTTCGGACCGGTTTCGATCCGTATGGCAAAGGAGCAGGGGCTATCGTTAAATCCCACAAAGATATCGGGCCAATGCGGCCGGTTGATGTGCTGTTTGACATTCGAAAACGACACCTATCATGAGCTCAAAAAGGGATATCCTAAAGTCGGAAAAGTTGTAATGACCAAAAACGGAAAGGGAAAAGTCATCCGTCATAATTCATTGCAAGATCGGATAGCGGTCCAGTTAATGGACGGCCCGGAAATAGAAGTCGGTATTAAAGAAATCTCAACGGAAGTTCAAAAGGAATGATCTAATGGCATCGTCTTTTTATATAACAACACCCATCTATTATGTAAATGCCAGACCTCACCTGGGCCATGCTTACACGACGATTGTGGCAGACGTGGTCTGCCGGTTTAATACCATGCGAAAGGCCGATACATTTTTTCTCACCGGCACGGACGAACATGGCGACAAGATCGTCCGTTCCGCTAAAGCGGAAAACTTAAGCCCCAAGGCTTATGTGGATATGATCAGCGGCCAGTTTAAAGACTTGTGGCCGGAGCTCAATATTAACTACAGCCGGTTTATACGGACCACCGATCCCGAACATGTGGCGGTGGTGGAGCTGATACTCCAAAAAATTTTCGATTCCGGTGATATTTATTTTAGTGAATATGAAGGCCTCTACTGCTTAGGTTGCGAACGGTTCTATACAGAGCGTGAATTAGTGGATGGAAAATGCCCGGATCATGAAACAAAACCGGAAAGGATAAAAGAATCCAATTACTTTTTTAAGATGAGTCGGTATCAGGACTGGCTGATCGACCATATAAAACAACATCCGGATTTTATCCGTCCGGAACGGTACAAAAACGAAGTACTGGCTTTTTTACGAGAGCCACTTGAAGACTTATGCATCTCCCGGCCTAAAAAACGATTGAAATGGGGCATCACCCTTCCCTTTGATCCGGAGTATGTGACCTATGTCTGGTTTGACGCCCTGATCAACTACATCTCGGCGCTGGGATATCCGCACGGGGAGCTGTTTCACAAATTCTGGCCCAGTGTACAACACATTGTAGCAAAGGACATTTTAAAGCCCCACGGCATATATTGGCCAATCATGCTTAAGGCCGCCGGCATTCCGATTTATCAACATCTCAATGTCCACGGTTACTGGAACGTAGATCAGAGCAAAATGTCAAAAAGCCTTGGCAATGTCGTGGAACCGCTTCAACTGAAAGAAATTTACGGACTGGATGCTTTCCGGTTTTTCCTCATGCGGGACATGGTGTTCGGCCTGGATTCAAACTTCAACGAGACAGTCCTGGTAGAACGAATCAATTCGGATTTGGCCAATGATTTCGGAAACCTTTTCAGCCGAATATTGGCTATGGCCCATAAATACTTTAAAGGGCGTGTTCCTCAAGTCGACCCTGACATCGAAAAGGAATTACAGCTCGGACTGGCAAGCGATGCAATCCTTGCGGTTACCGGATTTACTGAAGCCATGATTGCTTTTGAGTTTCACAAAGCCCTTTTAAGCGTATGGGAATTTGTCAGCCGAATGAATAAGTATGTGGATGTTATGGCGCCCTGGGAGCTGGCCAAGAAAAAAACCAGCAGAAAACAGCTGGAAGCCGTAATCTATAATCTGCTGGAAGGGCTCCGGATCATATCCGGTCTGATCTATCCTTTCATGCCGGATACCGCGAAAAACATGCAAAAACGCCTGGGCTTAGACCCGGACGCCGAGTTTTACGCCCTGGATCGGTTAACATCATGGAACATCATCCAACCGGGTTCACAGCTTTTAAAATCGGTCTCCCTGTTTCCAAGAATCGACCCCAAAAAACTTGACCCTGTTACAACGAAAAAAAAAGCCGGCTTAGAACCCGAAAAATTCATATTCAAGCCTGAAGTCACCCTGGACATGCTAAACCGGATTGACCTGAGAGTCGCCAGGGTGATACAGGCGGAAAAAGTCCCCAGGGCCAAAAAGCTGCTTAAGCTGACAGTTGATCTCGGGGAAAAAAGAACCATTATTGCCGGTATTGCCGAACGCTATGCACCTGAAGAGTTGGTGGGAAAACAAATAATCGTGGTCGCGAATTTAAAACCAGTCAAACTGATGGGAATCCTGTCCAATGGAATGGTCTTGGCGGCAGATGATGATCAATTGGCTTTGGCGACCCTGGACAAACCCATAACACCCGGAACCCCTTTGCGTTGAAGCAAGTAAACTACCACCCGCATAGCGGGAAAAAAGGGGGCACGCCAGTGCCTCAAAGTTTCAGTTTTATCCCGGTGCGAAGCACCGGGTTTTTTTAAAACAAATAACACTTTAAAGTATAAGAAGGAGAATAAATTATGCCGGGTTTTGAATGGTTCGGCAACGAAGAACGAAAAGAAGTGGCGGATGTTCTGGATACGGGCGTTTTGTTTCGTTTTGGTTTTGACCAGGCCCGCCAAGAACACTGGAAGGCCAAAACCTTTGAAATAGAGCTGGCTAAACGAATCGGTGCCGGACACGCCTTACTCTGTTCCAGCGGTACCGCCGCATTGAGTATTGCCCTGGCCACATGCGGGGTCGGTGCCGGTGATGAAGTAATTGTGCCGCCCTTTACCTTTATCGCAACCATCGAGGCAGTGCTCAATGCCGGGGCCGTTCCCGTATTTGCGGAAATCGATGAAACGCTCTGTTTGGACCCGAAATCCGTTAAAGCTGCCATTACTCCCCGTACCAAGGCCGTATTGCCCGTTCATATGTGCGGCGCCATGGCCAGAATCGATGAAATAAAAGACATCTGTACTCAAAAAGGGCTTATCCTTATCGAGGATGCCTGCCAGGCAGTAGGGGGGACGTTAAATGGAAAAGCGCTGGGCACATTCGGCAATATGGGATGCTTTTCCTTTGACGCGGTGAAAACCATTACCTGCGGAGAAGGCGGGGCTGTTGTTACGGATGAACAACAGCTTTATTTAACGGCAGACGCATATGCCGATCACGGTCATGACCACATCGGTAACGACAGGGGGGCCGAAGGGCACCCCATTCTGGGTAACAATTTCAGAATCAGTGAATTAAACGCCGCTGTGGGACTGGCTCAGCTGAGAAAGCTGGATCAGATCTTAGATACGCAACGCAAACACAAAGCGGCTATAAAAACGGCCATTAAAAAATTTGACGGCATTACGTTTCGATGCGTGCCGGACGAAGAGGGAGATTCCGCCACTTTCCTCTCGTTTTTCCTGCCGGATGAAACCAAAGCCAAACAGGTAATAACGGAATTTGGACAGGCGGGTATTGACGGATGTTTTTATTGGTATTCAAACAATTGGCATTATTACCGACAGTGGGAACATCTAAAAAACTTGAGCTCAGCTGCAAGCCTTCCCATTACGCTGGTTAAGGGCCTCCCGGACTATCGCAACCTCTCCCTTAACCGATCGGACCACATCATGAGCAAACTGATTTCCATGCAGATCAAGCTGTCATGGTCCGATGATGACTTAAATCGGCGAATTGAAAAGATCGAGGGAATACTAAAACATTCAAGTTTCGCACCCTAAAATTGCTGTAAAGCAACCTGTATTAAGGGGAGTGAAAAGTATGGCATCCTGATGAATTTGATCCGTTTTGCAAATCGAGTAATAGGCCGGGCAATCCATTTTCTGTCGGCCAAAGTCTATTTCGGGCGACATATGGGACGCGTACCGGGACATTCCGTGGTCTTGTTTCCCGTTCAAGGCAACCTGTTTTGTTGTGGGCTGGCCGGAATCGTTTCGTTTAAAAAAAGAGGTCCCCCCCCAAAAAAAGCGGACACAGCGCTGCTTGAAGGCCTTATTGAAAAAATCGCCGGCGGCGGCTATACGCCGTGTATTGAAAACCGTATACCGATTGAATCCGATTTTTTGGGAGGCGATACGACTATCGACACCCTTTTGGATGCGGCCGAATCCTTAAAAACCGTTGAAGTTTTTTATCAAATTTATACCAACAAAAAATTACAGGACGATATCGGTCTCTATTCCGATCGTCTGGACGGAATCATCGACACGGAATCGAAGTTGCTGGCCGGAGACATGGGGCTTCTTGAGTCTGATGTGGTTCAAACCATGGCCCGTCGGATCGAGAAGCTAAAAGACGCCTCCTGGTGTTTAAAGGCGGAAATACTAAATAATATCAAAAAAACAACCGATCTTCAATCCGCTTCCCTTAAGCAGCCTACCCTTACCACCGTTTCGATTTTTAAAAATATCAATGCCGTCTTAAACAGTATCGACCGGTTGGAGGTAAGGGGCCGCGACTCGGCGGGCATTTCATTAATGTTCGGGTTGGATCGGGCGGAGTTTAAAAAATTTGAATCCGCACTGTCTCAATCGAGTGATGAAAATCTTTTTAACACCTATAAAGCCCGAATGGAAAATGAAGTTCTGCTGAATCAGGGAATCCGTATCCATGAAACAACCCAAAAAGACGGACGGTCCCTTGTGATCATTACCATTGTTTACAAATTTGCCTCGGAGGTAGGCAGCCTCGGTGATAATATTCACTATTTGCGAAACCAGATCAAAGACGACAAGGTCCTTCAGATCCTGACCACTTTTCCCTTTCAGCATGATTCGGTATCCGCCCATACCCGTTGGGCTTCCGTGGGAGGCATCACCGAATCAAACTGCCATCCCATTGACAATGAAACGCTGGGAAACAGCCATCAGCGTTGCGGCATTATTCATGTCTGCCTTAACGGCGATATCGATAACTATTTGCAATTAAGAGAACGGTATGAAAAGTCCGGCCAGGCGATTCACCAGGATATTACCACAGACACCAAAATCATCCCATTACTGATCGAAGATTATATTCAACAAGGAAACGACGTTAAAGAAGCGTTCCGTAAAGCGGTAGGTCTGTTTGAAGGATCTCACGCGATTACGATGCACACCGATCTGGCCCCGGGAAAACTTTTTTTAGCCCAGAAAGGTAGCGGGCAGTCCATTTTTGTAGGACTGGCTGGAGATTTTTACCTGTCGACTTCCGAAGTCTACGGATTTGTTGAAGAAACGTCCTATTATTGTAAAATGGACGGGGAAAAGGTGGTTGATGGTCAAAACGGCAAGACCCAGGGTCAAATATTTATTCTGGACCAACATTCAGGCGGCGGTCTTGACGGCATCCAGGCGTTTTATTACGACGGAACCCTCATTAATCTGACTCAAGACGATATCAAACGCACCCATATCACCTCCAGAGACATCGATCTTCAGGGGTTTCCCCATTATTATTTTAAAGAAATTTCAGAATCGCCGACGTCTGTTGAAAAAACCCTTCAGAACCGTTGGAAAATAAAGGGGGACACAGAAAAGCAGTACGCGGTCACGCTGGATGAAAAAACCGTCCCCAAATCAATTAAAACAGCTTTGAGTAAAAACCGGATCCGTCGGATATTTTTTGTGGGACAGGGAACCGCAGGGGTTGCGGCCCAGGTATGTGCGGACATACTGAATTATTACTTAAATAATCCGTTGCTACATATCAACGCGTTGAAATCCTCCGAGTTGAGCGGATTTAAGATCAACGATTTAGACGATGGAAAAACGTTTAAAGACTCCCTGGTGATTGCCATCAGCCAGTCCGGCACCACCACCGATACCAATCGTACCATGGACATGGTAAGAGAACGAGGCGCCTATACCCTGGCCATTGTCAACCGGAGAGATTCGGATATTACCTTCAAGGTGGACGGGGTAATGTACACCAGCAGCGGACGGGATATTGAAATGTCGGTGGCATCCACAAAGGCGTTTTATTCACAGATCGTTGCCGGAGCGTTGCTGAGCCTGTACATTGCCGTATTGAAAGGATCAAGGAATGAAGCATTCGTAACTGATGAGATCAAGCAACTCCTTGAACTCCCGGACAAGATGAGAACAGTGCTTTCCAACAAGGCGATTATTCAGGCTTCGGCAAATCGATTGGCCACTGCCAAAAACTACTGGGCGGTGGTGGGCAGCGGGCCCAATAAAGCGTCGGCGGACGAAATCCGAATCAAGTTGAGCGAACTTTGTTACAAAACCATTTCCACCGATTATGTGGAAGACAAAAAACATATCGACCTTTCATCCGAACCACTGATCATTGTTTGTGCTGCCGGCACCCGACCTAACGTAATCGGAGACATCATAAAGGATACGGCCATCTTTCAAGCACACAAAGCCGCTCTGATTATTATAACCGATGCGGGGGAAACGCGTTTTGATCCATATGCAACGGATATCTTTCATGTTCCCCCTGTCAGCGAACATCTTTCCCCGATACTCAACACCCTGACAGGACATATCTGGGGGTACTACGCCGCCCTGGCCATCAACCAAGGGTCTGCATTTCTATATCGCTTTCGAGAACAGCTCCAACAGCTCATAAAAGAAAAATCCGAAAAGGGATTGGATGTTTACGAAGTGATCCTGGACAACACGTTTCGGGAAACCATCGCCGAATTTTACTATGCATTCAAGAGGCAGAAGGCCCAAAACCGTTTGCCCGCCATCATGGGGCTTGAAGCCGCCTCTGACCTGACCCTTCTTTTGAAATATCTCTCCGGCAAACTTCCAGTGTCCGATTTTGAATTGGATTTTGGAAAAAACGGCACGGCATTGAATATGTTAAATACTTTGTTTGAACGTATCGGAGAATCGATTAATTGTTTGTCCCGTCCGGTAGACGCCATAAAGCATCAGGCAAAAACCGTGACCGTGGGAACCAGTCGGATTAGAGAAAAAGTGGAAGGTCTTCTTTTCGAAATTTTCAAATCCCACCAATTCGGGATTTCACACCTCACCACCAGCAATGTCATTGTTTTGAAGAATCTGCAGGGAGTCGTCGAAACCGTTAACGGTTCCATTCTTTACAAAATCGATGGCCTGAATTTTTTGGGAGAACCCTCGGAAGAAACAACCATCGAAGTGATAAAAAAAACCGGTATCCTGGTTTCCATTCCCTCTCGCGTGGAAACCGACACCAGCCTTAAGGGGACCAAGCGGATCATCATTCGCCAGGGGAATGTCTATATCGGCAAGGGACGAAAGGACAACCGCAGCATCCTGGTCATTCCGATGATCTCAACGGATTCGGCCCGGCCCAATTTGATCGAATATTTACTACTCTTAAATATTTCGTTTAAAGCCAATGTTCTCATTGAAACAAAAATAAAAGCCCTGGGCGGTAAATACGAACATATTAAAAATATTGTTCAGGAAAACAGTATGGTTTGGGAAGACACGCATCTCGATCTTGTGGAGATTGAAGAACTTTTTGGAAAATCGGCTGAAAAGGTAGGAGAATTTATAATCTCCCGAATAGGTGGGAATCCGGCATAAACCCAATCTGTCACTTTCACGGATGCGGCAAAAAAGAGACCTTTGAAAAATGCTCACTGAACTCTCCGGCCAGATCGAACGAATAACCTATACCAATGAGGAAAACGGGTATACCATCGCCAAGGTCAAGGTCTACGGGCATCGGGATCTGGTCACCGTGGTAGGGAATATCGTGGCACCCACCCCCGGAGAGATCCTCTATATGCGTGGGGTCTGGACCCACCACCCCAAATTCGGCGAACAGTTTAAGGTCGATCAATATGAAACCAAAGTTCCCGCCACGGTTTACGGTATAAAAAAATATCTGGGTTCGAATCTCATCAAAGGAATCGGACCGAAAATGGCCGGGCGAATCGTAAAAAAATTCGGCAAGAAAACCCTGGATGTCATTGAGGAAGAAGCAGAACGATTGGCGGAGGTTAAGGGAATCGGGGAAAAACGGACCGCCATGATTCGAAAAGCCTGGGACGACCAGAAAGAAATTCGAGACGTGATGGTGTTTCTCCAGTCCCACGACGTGAGCTCAGGCTATGCCATAAAAATATTTAAAGCATACGGCAATCGATCCATTGCGGTAGTAAAAGAAAACCCTTACCGCCTGGCCATGGACATATTCGGTATCGGATTTGTTACCGCTGATCAGATTGCGGAAAAACTGGGATTTGACAAAGATTCTCCGCATCGGATAGAAGCCGGTATTATCTATGTATTAAACCAGCTCTCCGACGACGGCCATGTCTATTATCCTGATGAACTGCTCTTGGCCAAGTGCATGGAGAATCTTCAGGTGGATCGTGAAATCATTGCACCGTCTTTAAAAAACATCGCTCTATCAGACAAGATCGTTATCGAAGAGATAACCGAAACACTTGAAAAAAACCATAATGCGGTTTTTTTGACCAAGTTCCACATTAGTGAAACCGGGATTGCCCGTCTATTGGCAGCACTGTTAAATGCCCCCGCATCTTTTCGTAAGATAGATACCGAAAAAGCCGTCAAATGGGTGGAACCGCAACTCGACATTACCCTTGCCGAAAAACAGGTTGAGGCCATCGTCAACGCCCTCAAAAACCGGGTGATGGTCCTCACCGGCGGCCCCGGTACCGGCAAGACCACGATCATCAATGCCATGCTGAAAGTATTTTCACGACTGAAACAAAAATCTATGTTGGCGGCGCCAACCGGCCGTGCCGCAAAACGGATGAGCGAGACAACCGGTCATGAGGCTAAGACCATCCATCGGCTGCTGGAATTTACACTGCAGAAAGGCGGGTTTCAGAAAAACGACCAAAACCCCTTAGGATACGACGTCCTGATCATCGATGAAGCTTCGATGATCGACACCATCCTGATGTATCATCTGTTAAAAGCGGTTAAACCGGGAACGGTTTTGATTCTTGTGGGTGATGTTAATCAGCTTCCCTCGGTTGGCGCCGGGAACGTCCTTAATGATATCATCGCCTCGGGCGCCATACCGGTAGTGGCGTTAAACGAAATCTTCAGGCAGGCCCGAACCAGCCGGATTATTACCAATGCCCACCGGATTAATAGAGGTAAATTGCCCATAATTTCTCCGCCTGAACCGAAAAGCGATTTTTATTTCATCGAGCAGGAAGACCCTGAGAAAGTTTTAAAGATCATACTGGAAATGATAAAAGTGCGAATACCGCACAGTTTCAAGTTTGATCCAGTGAACGAAATTCAAGTGTTAACGCCCATGCACAAGGGCCTGGTGGGGGCACACAATCTAAACACGCAGTTGCAAAAGGAATTAAATCCGCAGGGGGCCGGGATAATCAGGGGCGGTCGGGAGTATCGAGTGAATGACAAGGTGATGCAGATAAGGAACAATTATGACAAAGACGTCTTTAACGGAGATATCGGCAGGATTTTCAGGATTTTTCCCGATGAGCAGGAGGTCGTCATCGCCTTTGACGACCGGAAGGTGACCTACGATTATCCGGATATGGACGAGATCATGCTGGCATACGCCATTTCTGTTCACAAATCCCAGGGGTCTGAATACCCGGCGGTGATAATCCCCATACTAACCCAGCACTACATTCTTCTTCAGCGGAATCTCATTTATACCGCCGTCACCAGGGGAAAAAAGCTGGTCGTCATAGTGGGAACCAAAAAAGCGCTGGCCATGGGGGTAAATAACGACAAGACCCAAAAGCGGTTTACCTATCTTAAGAATCGATTAAGGAATAGATGAAGATCGGGGCAAGTATGATGTTGAGAACCGCCCCCCTCCCCGATACCAATACCATTGGCCATGGCCATTGACAAAAAAGCGGATGTCGCTATGCTCCTATTTATCTTATCATACTGAGTGAGCCGAAGGCGAAACCTTATTCTGAATTCTGACTTCTGACTTCTGGATTCTTTATTGAAATATTCCGGCATAGCCTATGGTCTCTGACCTGGCCCTGAGGATCAGGTTTTTTAAAGAAAAATAAAGAATGGTCCCATTACGATTAATCAAGGAAGAATGCCGACCGGGACTATGCTTTTTCCAAGAAGAGAAGCCATAGTTTCTCTGCCGAAGTAATTCCACGGAATATTCTTTGTTATTTCTTGATATCTTCCCATGCGTTTCCTCCCTACTGCCTTGACCAAACGCCAAAAGCCTGTCCATAGATACTTTAATCTCAGGTTTGTGAACATAATAATACCAATCCGGGCATGGGTCGGCTCAGATGCCCGATTAAAGCCCACTACGATTTTGCAAACTCCAAAAGCGGAACGTAATTCCCGTTATCCGCTTTCTGAAGGGCATTAATGTATCTACTCCTTTGTTCACTTGAGCTTGACAGATCCCGCTTGGCCCAAGTGAACGGTGAGCCATGCAATACGTTCTCTATAAAAATATCTGCCATGAGTCGTGCATGGCGGCCGTTGCCATTAGGAAAAGGATGAATCCAAACCAGCCGATGATGAAAACGCACAGCCATTTCCTCGGAGGATTCATCTTGACTCTGTACCCATACAGGCACATCATCGCACAAACTTTTCAAACCCATCGGAACCTGATGCCATGAAACACCGATGTTCTTATCAGACCGACGGAATTTCCCGGCCCATTTCCAGACATTCCCAAACATTTTTTTGTGCAACTGCTTGATGAACTGCTCATTGAGGATATCCGTTGGTTTGGCCTTGGCTATCCAGGCCAGCGCTTCAATTATGTTGTCTTGTTCCCATCAATTCAGTTCACCCTGTGTCGTTATGTGGGTTAGCAGCAAGCCTTTCGCCTCATCCGGATCAATGGGTGTAGCTGCCTCGGGATATTTGAAGTCAATCATGATTTATCCCACAAATTTGAAGGATGTGTGCGTATGAGATCGTCAACCAAGTCCGATAATGCCTGCTGGTTTTCTTTCCTGCTGAGCGCCTGATTCTCTAAACTCATGGTTTGAGAAGCCTGGGCAAGTCGTTGCACTGCGACTTTTTTGACTTGGCGGGCAACAGTCTCTTCCAGGCTTTTCCGTGGCACAAATCCATAAACAAATACGCAATCGAGACACTCTGCGATCCGGCGCATGGTCTTGATGGTAACTGAGCCCGACAGCTCTTCTTTTTCAATTCGATCCACAGCTTGCTGAGCGACCCCGAGTCGATTTGCCAATTGCCTGGC
>JAUXEW010000301.1 GCA_030620375.1 Desulfobacteraceae bacterium
CCCGGCGGTCGATACAGTGTTTCATCTGGCCGAGGCTGTTCCAGTAGGCAAGCAGGGTGATGGTGACAATCTGTTTAGAAAGGCGGCCACCATCCATATTCAGGAGACGGCGGTGCAGGTGACTACGGATGGTGTGCAGGTCCTTGGAGGCGTCGGGTACATGCAGGAATTTGGGCAAGAAAAAAGGTTTCGAGATGCCAAGCACATTCAGGCTTGTTTCGGACTGACACCACTAAAAAAATTAAGATTGTTTGACTTAGTTACGGGAAAGGGGAAATAGGCCATGAAAACTTTTTTTGGTAATTCAAAATCTGTGAATACCGTGACCCACGGAAAAGCGACCTTTGATCTACCCATTCTGTACCACCGGGATGATGCTTTTGCACTCTATTTTACGGCGAATTATGAAAAAGTAAAAGCGGTGATGCCCTCGGATAAGCTCTATCCGGTTGTTCTGCCCGGCAACAGGGCTGTCATGGGGATTGGTGCATTTAACTACATCGATACCTCTATTGGGACTTATGGTGAAGTCGCCGTGGCGCTGCCTGCTGTATTTGAAAAGAAAATTACCCCTTTCAATGGATTTTTACCCGCACTGATGGAGGGTGGGTATCCCGGATTCGGTGTTATTATTATGCACCTGCCGGTAACCAGGGTGGAAGCAAGGGATGCCGGACGCGGAGAATGGGGGTACACGAAATTCATTGCAGATATGCATTTTTCCATGAGTCCGGAATACCTGGACTGTCGAATGCTGGAAGGAGACAAGCATATACTCGATATTCGGGTGAAAAGGAAAGGCATTTATCTGCGGGATAAAAAGCCGCTTATAACTTTTTCCGTAAAAGACGGGGACCTTATCAAAACGGTTATCCCCCAGAAAGCTTCCAAACGGGTTTCTCTTATGACAGGCGGTTCACACCTGAGGTTGGGAAACCATTCGATGGCGGAATCTATTCGAAACCTGGGGATTTCTTCCCGGCCATTTATGAGTGTATATTATCCAGAACGGGCTGCGATTTTGCCATCCGGGAGCATTATCGAAAAAGGGGTACGCCCCATGGAAGGCTACCTGGGTAAAGACCGCGAGGCTGTTCACAGTGTTGTGTATCCTGTTGAGGAATAGAAGAGGTTTAATGGAGGCGCTCCACAGCTTGTTCCCACCATTTCATAGCGGGTATGGTTTTTCCATATAGGGTTGTTTCGCCAACAATGGGTGTCGCATATTTGATATTTTTTGATTCAGCAGCGGCTGTCAGACGCATCATGGGATCGTACCAGGAATGCAAGGCAAGGTTAAACGTAGCCCAATGAATCGGATGCAGGATGATCCCTTTCAGGTCCAGATGGGCCTGGACGGTTTGCTCGGGAAACATATGCACCTGTTCCCAGGACTTATTGTATGCCCCACATTCTATGAATGTCATGTCAAACGGGCCATATTTATCGCCAATCTTCTTAAACCCATCGAAATAACCCGAATCCCCGCTAAAGAAGAGCTTATGAAATGGCGTCATAATGACCCATGAAGACCAGAGTGTTTTATTTTTATCGATTAAGCCGCGTCCGGAAAAATGTTGTGCCGGAGTGGAAATGACCTTCAGTTCATGGTCAAACGGGTATTTTTCCCACCAGTCCATTTCTACAATTTTATTTTGCGGCACGCCCCAGTCAGCAATCCGTGCCCCGACACCGAGTGGAACGATAAATTTCTTTGTCTTTTCATTTAAATACTGCACGGAATACTTGTTCAGATGGTCGTAATGGTCGTGAGAAACAATAACGGCATCGATCCATGGGAGTTGGTGGATATCCAAGGGCACTTCGCCGTTAAAGCGTGTTGGACCAAATATTGAAATACGTTTTTCAAACACAGGGTCAATGAGTATTTTGTATCCGTCGATGTTGATCATCAGGGACGAATGACCCAGCCATGTGACATTTAATTGGCCGTTGTCCGGTCTGTTGAAATGTGTCAGATCCACTGGTTTGAACGGCAGTTCAGTATCAGGCGTTCTGGCATTTCTGGTGAAAAGAAAATCCCAAGTGGTCGAAGCATAATCTGCCAATGACATATTCAGTGCATTTAGATTGCCGACAAATTTACCATCTTTATATTGGGGCGAACGCTCTATTTTACTCGACAGAGTAGGATCAATAGTGCTCACCGCTAAGGCTGCGGATTGAAAAAACGGCATCATGGCCACTCCTGTTAGGATAATTTTGATTATGAGTTTCATGAAAGTTTGGATTGCTTCCGATTTATAGTATTTATAAATGAACGATCATTTATAAACGGACGAAAAAATTTTTATAATTTTATGGCATTCCAAGCCAATGTAAAAGCTGTTTCAATATTTTCCTCGTTTAATTCAAAGTTTTCGCACAAACGTGGATTAGCCAGAATCGTAATCGGATACCACATAAAGGCCGAGAGAATATCGAAGTTCACCTTCTTGATGATCTTCTGCTCAACCCCTCTCTGAAGCACATTGATCAACGGATCAAAATACTGTTCCACTACCTTTTTTTCGACTAAAGTACCGTAGGGTGAGCTGGAAAATTGTTCGACAAATTTATGATATTTCAAGTTGTTAGAAATATAATCGAACATAATAAACCAAACATTTCTCAGTATGTCTCTAATCGGTAGCGTGGGGTCGAAATTTTCAAGTATTGCCTTGCTCATTTTAAGCTTTATGTCGATATAGGTTGAAACGATAAGATCCTCTTTGTTTTCGAAATACACATATATCGTGGCCGGAGAAACCTTGGCCTCTTTGGCAATCCTGGATACGGAACTGGAGACAAAGCCGATTTCATTGACCAGTTTAACGGTGGCCTCAAATAGGGCTTCTTTTTTTTCATCATCTTTCATTCTCATGAGTCTAAAATAAACGATCATTCATTTTTGTCAAGCAATTTTTTAATCCGGAATTTTCCTGTTACTCCGGCGGATAAATACCCGCAGGTTGTCATTCTCTCGAAAGCTGGGAAGCTATGATGCTGGGAGGCTGCTTACCCGCTACCCCTCGGATCC
>JAUXEW010000285.1 GCA_030620375.1 Desulfobacteraceae bacterium
GGTTGGTTCAGCACAAAACTGCAATTGTGGCGCACGATTTTCAGGAGCAGGAGGGGGTGGCTGTCTATGGGCAATTGGAGACAAGAAGAATATAAAAACCTTAAAGAACCAATGGGAAGACATATTATCGGAAAGGGATACCGCTTGTCTGCTTGAAGCCAAAATAGATTGGCGGGGACTCTTGTATCATTAAACACTTGAACAATGAGGTTCTGCTAAGCCTATGAGTTTTGAGGGAGGTGAATGAAATCTTATGTCCGATTCAATACGCCCCCAGATCCGGGAAAAAGTTGAAAAACTAAGGAAAATCCTTCATTGGAGTAATTATCGGTACTACGTCCTGGATGACCCGGAAATATCGGATGTCGAATATGATCGATTGATGCAAGAGTTGAATCAATTGGAGAAAAGATGGCCGGCCCTTTTAGCGCCGGATTCTCCAACTCAACGTGTCGGGGCGCCGCCTCTGGATAAATTCGAAACCGTTGCTCATACCCTGCCGATGCTCAGCTTGGATAATGCCTTTAATGATTCTGATGTTCTGGCTTTTGACCGCAAGGTCAGAAGGCTCCTTAAGGATGCCGGAACGATTTATTATACGGCAGAACCCAAGATGGACGGTGTTGCCGTAGAGCTGGTTTATGAAAGCGGAAAGCTGGTTATGGCATCAACCCGTGGTGACGGCATTAGAGGGGAAGTGATCACCCGCAACGTCCGTACTATCCGTTCCGTTCCCCTGGTCCTTCATGCAGAAAGGTCGGGACGAATTCCCCGAATTATAGAAGTAAGAGGTGAAATTTTTATCAGTCAGGAAGGATTCAGACAATTAAACCAGAAGCGTCTCCGGAAAAGCCTCCCTCTTTTTGCCAATCCCAGAAATGCAGCGGCCGGATCATTACGTCAGCTTGATTCACGTATTACCGCAAAGCGTCCGCTTGAAATATTTTGTTACGGGGTCGGCAGGGTAACGGATATTGTTTTTGAATCACACCATGAGATGCTTGAGGTTTTAAAGAAATTGGGACTTCGTGTCAATTCGCTGATCCGTTCTCCGATAACGATTGAGAAAGCCATTGAATATCATAAAGAACTGGATGAAAAGCGCCGGAAATTACCATACGATATAGACGGGATGGTTATTAAGGTCGACAGCCTTGCCATTCAGCATAATCTGGGAGCGACATCCCGCAGCCCAAGGTGGGCGGTCGCTTATAAATTCAAAGCGGTTCAGGAAACGAGCCGGGTTTTGGATATCGAAATACAGGTGGGACGAACCGGAATCCTTACCCCTGTAGCGCATCTGAAACCGGTTAATATCGGCGGTGTTTCGGTTAGGCGCGCTACGCTGCATAATGAGGATGAAATTCAAAGAAAAGATATCCGAATCGGTGATACTGTTCTGGTTCAGCGAGCAGGGGATGTGATCCCGGAGATTGTTAAGGTGATTGATGCTAAACGGACCGGCGAAGAAAAAATTTTTAATATGCCTGTATCCTGTCCGGTTTGCGGTTCGGAAGTCATTCGTGAAAAAGGGGAGGCTGCTTTAAGATGCATAAATGCCGGTTGTCCTGCTCAGGTTAAAGAGCGGATCAAGCATTTCGCAGCAAAGGGCGCGTTTGATATTGAAGGAATGGGAGATAAGCTCGTTGATCAGATGGTCAATAATGGTTATCTCATGTCTTATGCGGATATTTTTATATTGGACAAGGAGAAACTTCAAACCCTGGAACGAATGGGGCCGAAATCTGCGGTAAATCTGATCAATGCCATTGAGAACAGTAAAATGATTAATTTTAGACGATTTCTCTTTTCGCTCGGCATACGGCATGTTGGGGAACATGTCGCAAATTTAATTGCCGGTCAACTCAAAAAGATGGATAGGCTTTATTCCGTTACACCGTCAGAGCTTGAATCAATTGAAGGGGTCGGGCCGGTGGTAGCTGAAAGCGTGGGTGATTTTTTTTCTAAAAAGGAAAACCGAGTTATTATTGACCGAATGATAACCGCCGGCGTAAAGATTACAACCCCGGAAACACGAGAAGCGGGGGTTCTGGCGGGAAAGATTTTTGTTTTAACCGGTTCACTCAAACAGTTGACTAGAAACGAGGCAAAAAAAATGATTGAATCCGCAGATGGTAAGGTGGGGGGGGCTGTCACGCGCAACACGGATTATCTTGTTTATGGTCAGGCTCCCGGTTCCAAACTTGAACGGGCGAAAATTCTTGGGGTTAAAATCATTGACGAGCAGGGATTTCAAGATTTGATAACCGATAATCTGATGAAATAAAAATTTTACCGCGAGGTGATCATGGAGAATAGTGCAAGAGCCCGCGTCATCATATCGGGTCGGGTTCAGGGTGTTTTTTTTCGAATGGAAACCAAGCGGTTTGCAGATCAGACCGGAGTAACCGGATGGGTTAAAAATACAAGAGACGGATGCGTCGAGGCCGTGTTTGAAGGTGATGAAAATCGCGTAAACGAAATGATTAATTGGTGCAAAAAAGGCCCGCCCTTCTCTCGAGTGATGGACCTTGACGTTGCATGGGAAGGTTATAGCGGTGAGTTTACTTCATTTGAAATCACTTATTAAAAAAAACAAGGCGGTTTGATGATGGTAAACAAACCGCCTTGCTTTTAAATGATATCGTTTAGACTGATTCTTTGAGTTTCTTCCCCGGTCGAAATTTAACCGTATTCGTTGCTTTAATTTTAATGGGCTCCCCGGTTTGTGGATTACGGCCTTTTCTTGCTTTACGGCGAATTTTAGAAAAAGTACCAAACCCGACAAGCGTAACTTTTCCATCTTTTTTCTTCAATGATTTGGATACACTTTCCATGAAAGAGTTAAGTGCGGCAGCGGCCGCAACCTTTGAGATGCCGGAATCCTTTGCCATTTTGTCAACTATTTCTGCTTTTGTCATCGTACTTACCCCCCCCCCTTTTTTTGATGTTGAAATTAATCAAATGCCGCTCTGTATGAAGCTCCATACAAAGAGTTTGTCCTGATGTCAAGAAAAAACAGCATTTTTTTAAAGAAAATGCCATTAATCGGCTTTAAGATTGTATTTACGGGAAGCGGTTTATAAAAAACCTTAATTACCATGCTGTGGCAAGGTCGTTATCAGTAAAGAAACCTGTCCCAGAGGACCAAGTTTTTATGTTTACATAAATAACCATTTATCAGATTTCATGGCTTATCCAAGAATTTGTAAGTGTAAATTTCCATAGGGAACGCATTGTGATATCCAATAGTCGAATGGTATTCCTTATAACAGCGCCTTGACAAACTCAACAGAATCAAAGGGTTGCAAGTCATCAATAGTCTCACCGACGCCCACATGCGTTAATGGAATGTTTAGGGTGTTGCAGA
>JAUXEW010000135.1 GCA_030620375.1 Desulfobacteraceae bacterium
ATGGCTCGAGACCTTTGCAAAACGTCACTTTTTGTCCAATTAGCGCTGAAAAGCTTCACTAAAGTGCCAGCGTCAGACTCAAAATTCAATCCTCAAAATACTCAATGTATTCCTGCGGTTGCACGTAGTGAAGCTTTTCAGCGCTAATTGGACAAAAAGTGACGTTTTGCAAAGGTCTCGAGCCATAAACGCAGGCATATCCATGGATATGTCGTGGATTTTTTTTGAACCTTATAAAACCCCGTCCGATAAGAGACGGGGTTTACCTTATTGATCGAAGCAGCATTATCGATAGTTTCGTTTTGAAGCTTTAAGCGGATTAAGCTTGCCGTTTGAGTCTTTTTTAGATGTACTCACATGAGATGCCAAATTGCAATCTCCGTTTTTCCACTTCACTATCGGGTCAGGACAAGCCGAACAGTACCAGCTGTTCGAATGTTTTGAGGCCCGCTTGCATCCGTCACACTGCTCCACGATCTCATGGCAAATCCCGCCATTATAGGAACACCCGTTGGCAGACATGAACCGGCATTCCATTCCCGTTCTTACCGTTGTACAAATCATCTTAACCACCTCCTTTTTGGTTTAATTGTATAATCATAAAGCCCTAAATATACGACAACCTTTGAAAAGGGTTTTATTTCCAAAGGTTGCAAAATGCGACTTTAGTAAAATTTGGAAGCGCGTTTATAAACTTTCAATTCGGGCTTGTCAATAAAAAATAATCATGCCCCCCATAAACATTATCAGTTAATCGCCGATAATGAGTGTATGCTTGTTTTTATTGCTTGTTTTTATTTGAATAATTGATAATTTTCATTTAAGATAAAATCTAACCAAAGATATTTGAAATTTCATCATCGCCAGAATCCAGTGATTTTTTCATTTTACAGGGTAGTCACGAAACATGGTCATAGAACAAGCGATTGAAGTCCTTAAAATCGAGGCTGACGGAATCCTAAACTTAACTAAGCGAATCGGAGCCGGTTTTTCCGAAATGGTGGAAACGATTTGCAATTCCGGCGGCCGTGTGATTATCAGCGGAATCGGCAAATCCGGAATCGTGGGCCGGAAAATTGTGGCCACACTAAACAGTACCGGTACACGATCTATTTTTTTACATCCGGTCGAAGCCATGCATGGAGACCTGGGAATGGTATCTAAGGGGGATGTATTCTTAGCCCTTTCTCATAGCGGTGAAACCGATGAGCTCAATATTCTGATACCCAGTATCAGAAAAATCGGGTGCAAGATTATCTCTTTTACCGGCAATATTAACTCCACATTGGCCCAACACAGTGATATCGTAATCGACGTGAGTATAGAAAAGGAGGCCTGTCCATTGGGTCTAGCCCCAATGGCCAGTACAACAGCGCTTCTTGCCATGGGAGATGCACTGGCAGTGGTTCTGATCAACAAAAAACACTTTAAACCCAGCGATTTTAAAAAGTATCATCCTGGCGGAAATTTAGGTCAACAGTTGACCCACAAGGTCAGTGACTTGATGTTATCCGGAGAGTCCGTCCCTTGTATTTTTGAAAACCAATCCATGGAAGATGCCATAAAAGAAATTGACCGCCTTGGGCTGGGAGCTACTTTTATTCTTTCAAAAGATAATCTCCTCGTCGGCATTATTACCGATGGCGATATCAGGCGTCTGATTGCCAAAAAAATACCGGTCTTCGAATTGGACGTCAAGGACGTTATGACCCCAACACCCCGAACGGTTAGACCCGATTCTCCGACATATGACGCGCTAAATATTATGGAACACTATCAAATCACCGTCCTTTCCGTTACGGATACGGATGGAAAAGTTTACGGCATATTACATTTACACGATATCCTTGGCAAAGGGGAATTCAAATTTAACGGAAAGCAGGATTGAAGTATCATTTGCAAGGTCTTAGTACTCTCGTGAGAACTTGATTGGGTGGTATCTGGCATTTGGTACCGGCGGATAGGAACATTTTTCATTTACCCGATATCCCAAAATTGGGTTTCATTCGATTGGATGAAGACAGACGAATCTATTTTAACCTTCGTGAGGGAACTATGAATTGTCATACAATCAGTACAGATACACCGTCAATCGGAGAAGCAAAAATTCCTTCACCGATACAAAAAGGTGAAAACGGCCTTAATGTCTATGATTTTGTATCGGATGACGACAGAGTGCTTTTAGACGTCAGTATCACCAACCTGGTTTCAAAAATCAAAGATGGAGAAACCATCCCGTCCTTTGAAAAGGCCGGCCCCCGGAACAAAATTTATTTCGATCCAAGCAAGCTAAAGTGTGCGCTGGTGACCTGCGGTGGCCTTTGTCCGGGGCTAAACGACATTATCCGCTCAATTGTCCTGGGGCTATATTACGGATACAACGTCCGTCATATTTTTGGGATTCGTTACGGACTTCAGGGGTTCATTCCCAAATACGGTCATGACATTGTAGATCTTACGCCGGGTTTGGTTGTCAATATTCTCGAGATGGGGGGATCTATTCTTGGATCCTCACGAGGGCCACAATCCATTGACGAAATCGTGGACAGCCTCGAAAGAATGAATATCTGCATTCTTTTTATGGTCGGTGGGGACGGAACCATTATGGCCGCATCAAAAATTGCTGAAATTATTACCCAAAGAGGGCTGAATATCAGTATTGTTGCAATTCCAAAAACAATTGATAATGATATATTCATGGTATCCCGGTCTTTCGGATTCGACACTGCAGTTGAGTTGGCAACCAAGGCTATTCAGGGAGCTCATAATGAAGCGGAAGCATATCCAAACGGTATCGGCCTGATAAAACTTATGGGGAGGTATTCCGGTTTTATAGCCGCCACAGCAGCTCTGGCCGAACAGAATGTCAATTTTGTCCTGATCCCGGAAATCGATTTTGATCTTGCCGGATCCGGCGGTCTTTTAAAAGCCCTGGAAAAACGCTTACATCTAAGAGGGCATGCAGTCATTGTTGTTGCTGAAGGAGCAGGCCAGAAACTCTTTGAATGCGAAAAACAAGAATGCGACGAGTCCGGAAATATCCGGCCGAGTGACATCGGGATGTTCCTTAAGGATGCCATTACGACTTATTTCAATGAAAAGGACATCGAAACATCCCTTAAATACATAGACCCCAGTTACATGATCAGAAGCTTACCCTCAAATGCCAATGACAGTGTTTTTTGCAGTTTTCTGGGTCGAAACGCGGTTCATGCCGGAATGACCGGAAAAACAAAATTGCTTATCGGCCACTGGAACGATCATTTTGTCCATATCCCCCTGGACGCCAGTGCCGGAAAGCGTAAGCAGGTGGAACCACGCGGAACGCTATGGCGAAGTGTTCTGGAAGCAACCGGTCAGGGACCCTTAAAAAATGAAAACTGATGACCTCGTAAAAAGGCCCAATTAAACATCAAAAAAATGGGAAACGCTAAAAGGCATCCCTATTCATTATGCTAATCGAGCAAACCATCCTAGAACCAATATCGAATAGCCCATACCCGATATCTCTTGATTGAGCTTCGCTCAATCAGGGTATAACATTAAAATGTTTGGTCTCAAATTTAACAGTATCTCCATCATTCGGGAAAATTTAAAGTCCATATTATCGTGCTATCGCGATAAAGCCGATGGAAATATTGAAGGTGCCGTAGTTAAATTTATATTCCGGTTTCTTCAGCCAGGCTGGGGATGTCCATGAATAAAGTCCCCATTAATTTCCTCATCAATAACCGGCATACGAAAGGGGGGGGCCTTGAACACAACAAAATTAAAAAATACCGTAGAGAAAATTTTTTCAATAGCAGGAATAACAATTGATGGTCATCATCCATGGGATATGCAAATCAATAATAAAAATTTTTATCGAAACGTCCTGTCTCAGGGAACGCTTGGTCTTGGAGAGTCCTACATGGACAAATGGTGGGATTGTGAAAAACTTGATGAATTGATTTATAAGATTGTACGCTCCGAAATCGAGGAAGAGGTCAAACGAAACTGGGCATTGCTTTACGAAATAATACGGTTAAAAGTTTTAAATATGCAGTCAAAAAAAAGAGCATTTCAGATAGGGGAGAAACATTATGACTTAGGCAACGACCTGTTCAAGGGCATGCTTGACGCTCGAATGGTGTATAGCTGTGCGTATTGGAAGGGTGCCAGCACATTGGATGAAGCACAGGAGAACAAATTAGATCTAATCTGCCGGAAACTGGAATTACAACCCAAAATGAAACTGCTTGACATTGGATGCGGGTGGGGGAATTTTGCAAAATATGCAGCCGAAAAATACAACGTTGAAGTAGTTGGAATTACAGTATCGGAGGAACAGGTAGCTCTCGGAAAAACAATCTGTCAGGGACTACCCGTTGAAATCAGGTTGCAAGACTATAGAAATATCGACGAAAAATTTGACCACATTGTTTCACTTGGCATGTTCGAACATGTTGGTTACAAAAACTACAGAGAATACATGAAAGTTGCTCATAGTTGCCTAAAGGATGATGGCCTTTTTTTACTGCATACTATTGGTAGTAATAAATCGACAACCTATACAGACCCCTGGATAAATAAATATATTTTCCCAGGTAGCATGCTGCCATCGATTAAACAAATAGGAAGTTCAATTGAAGGACTGTTTGTAATGGAAGACTGGCACAATTTCAGCGCTGACTATGATAAAACCCTTATGGCATGGTATATCAATTTCGAAAAGATGAAATCAAATTATGATGAACGGTTTTACAGAATGTGGAAATATTATCTGCTATCATGTGCAGGATCGTTTCGCGCTAGAAATATTCAATTGTGGCAAATCGTCCTCTCTAAAAAGGGCGTCTTTGGAGGATACAGATCCATACGGTAAAAATGTGTATAGTTAAAAAGAACCTAATAATGTTGCTTCGCGTCTACACATTTTATATTTTCCGGTTGAGCCGAAGGCGAAACCCTTATTCTGAATTCTGTCTCCTGAATTCTGTATTCTTGTCGACCCTTTTCACGGTATAGCCAACTGCCTCTGACCTGACCCAGAGGACCAGGCTTTTTATGTTTAAATAAAAGGAGCGGTTTATGAAAACTGGAGTTTCTTATTTTCACACTCGTGATCCGGAGCATGCAGGGCGAGACCTCGATGATATGCTGG
This sequence comes from Desulfobacteraceae bacterium, assembly GCA_030620375.1. Classification (GTDB taxonomy): domain Bacteria; phylum Desulfobacterota; class Desulfobacteria; order Desulfobacterales; family UBA5616; genus JAUXEW01. Next base: position 5,144 of record JAUXEW010000135.1, read on the forward strand.
ATCATGGATGTAATTTTGTTGTTCACTGCTTTTCAGAGTTAGATATGGCATTTTACAACCAGGCGATGGAAAAAATAATTCGTATGACTAAAGATCGTGATATGGAAGTCTATATTGACCCATGGGGTTTAGGAGGAATTTTTAGCGGTGAGGCATTCTCTCGATTTATTTCCATGCATCTCGATACCAGACAAATAGACTCTGAAGAAGTGAGTATGCCGGCAGCTTGTCCAAACCATCCAAAGTTTCGGGAGTTTCAGAAAAAATGGATAAATCTCGTATCTGATATGGGTGCGGATGTCTGTTTCTGGGATGAACCTCATTTTTATACTAATTTCCGAGATCGGAACTCATGGGGGAAAAAATGGTCTTGCCGGTGTAATATATGTAAACGCCTATACCAAGAAAAATTTAAATCTGAAATGCCGATTGAATTAACAGAAGAAGTTCAATTATTCAGACAGCAGTCGGTCCTCGATTTCCTTGAAGATATTTGTAAAGAATCCAAAAGACTGAAAATGCGTAATTGTGTTTGCGTACTACCGGATGAAGGCGGAAAGCTCAGCCTTGCAGCCGGCACAAACAAATGGGATGATATCGTTCGAATACCAACAGTGGATATTTTCGGAACAGATCCCTATTGGATATTATTTAAGAGGGAAATTGACGACTATGTTCGTAGCGCTTGCCGGCGGGTAATTGACCTGTGTGACCAGCATAAAAAAGAAGCACAGGCGTGGGCGCTCGCTTTCCTTATTCCTGACGGTAGAGAAGAAGAGGTTGGTCAAGCTATTGATATTATTTATGAAACTGGAATTAAAAACATTGCTGCCTGGGGATATAAAGCATGCCACTTTATAGATATCACGTGTCACAACCCGGAAAAAGTATGGGACATAATTGGAAAAGCGTTTAATAAAGTAAGAGATCTTGATCAGCGAAACTGATACCCAACACCCGACAAATCACTCTCGCATGTTTTTCGGCTGCTCCCTGGTTCCCCATTACGGCAGTTCTCGCTCGCTGTCCGATCTGTTCGCAAGCTGTGGGATTATCCAAATAATATTTCACTTTTTCAGCCAGCTCATAACCGTCTTTTACCAAAAAGGCATCGCCTACCGCATCTTCAAGAAGGACTTTGGCCTCCTGAAAATCTCCCATGAACGGTCCGTAAAAGACCGGCTTCCCCCAAACAGCCGCCTCAAGGATATTTTGCCCGCCTAAAGGGACCAGGCTTCCCCCGCAAAAAGCGATAGTACCGACCCCGTATACCGCGAATAACTCTCCGATGGTATCGATAATAACCACCGGTGCCGTTCGTTTTAATCTGTTTCCATCGAAATCGGATCTAAACTGAAAGTCCAATCCACGCTCTTTTACCAGATCCGCGACATATTTTGTTCGCCTCAGGTGTCTGGGAGCAAGGAAGAGGAGGGTTTCAGGATATGTTTGAATTATTTTCTCATAAGCATCAAGGACGGTCGCCTCTTCGTTCCGACGGGTGCTTCCGGCCACCAATATGGTTTCATTACCCAGCAAGGAGTAGGTATTCCGGATCGCGCGGATATTACATTTCTCGTAGTTGCGAATAAGACTGTCATACTTGGCGTTACCGTTAATCATAATCTTTTGTATAGGCGCCCCCAACATCAAGATCCGGTCGGCATCCATTTTATGAATCATGCTAAACGCATCGACAATTCCTAATGTTTCCCGCATTAACGAAGCAATTTTTAAATATCGCTTAACAGATCCTGCGGAAATTCTTCCATTCACTAAAATGGTTTTAATCCCCATTCGACGGGCCTCGACAAACCAGTTCGGCCATATTTCAGTCTCAACACAAATTAAAACATCCGGTACGACAAACGATAGCGCTTTTCGAACGGCAAAGATACTATCTATTGGCGCATAAATCAGCGAAGTGGATGAAGGAAGTTGGTCTTTGGCAAATTTCTGACCGGTCTCCGTAGTTGTAGAAACAACCAGAGAGCAGTCGGGTAGTAATCGGACAATCTCGTCCGCAATAACGGCGGTCACGCTCACCTCTCCCACTGACGCGGCATGCATCCATATCCTTGGTTTTCTGATCATTCGTTGTTTAAGTGCCTTAGGGTAAAATCCAAAGTGCTGATCAATACGGCTACGATACCGTCCACTCAAACTCGAATACAGTTTTAAAATCGGAAATAGTATGAGGTACAGAATTGTCGTTAACTGTCTGTATACAAAAAAAGTAAGGTTCATAAATATGGATCATCTCCCGATTAGTTGGTGTTAATTAAGGCAAAATTGGGTTATCTCCAATTGAGCAGGTGTGATCCCAAAGGGTACAAGGGGTCAAGGGTTCGAGTGACACGAAGTGACGCATCAGCGCTCAATGCTAAAGCATTACAAAGATTTGAAAGTCTGGCAAAAGTCATATGAACTCTGCTTAGAGATATATAGAATAACAGCAACATTCCCAAAGGAAGAAAGATACGGCCTAACTTCACAGATAAGAAGATCTGTTGTGTCTATTCCTTCTAATATCGCAGAAAGCGAAAGAATGTTAAAGGCGCTGATAAAGTCTTTAGAAAACGAACCCTTGACCCCTTGAATCCTTGGACCCTCTTCTCCAACTAAATTGGAGAAGAACCATAATTGTTTCCCATCGATTGACGTATCAATTTTTTGGCAATAACCCAAACAGGAG
>JAUXEW010000106.1 GCA_030620375.1 Desulfobacteraceae bacterium
GAAAACTTTATATTATACGAAAATGTATTGAAAATAACAGACCGGACATAGAAATCTTAAACGGCTGCTTTTACATTCCCAGTCTTTCGTGCCGAACGATTGTCTACAAAGGGCTTTTCACGGCGCCCCAGCTCGCTGGATTTTATAATGATCTAAGGGACCCCGCACTTAAAAGTGCCATGGCTGTTGTTCATCAGCGATACAGCACCAACACTTTTCCCTCATGGGAACTTGCCCAGCCGTTTCGTTATCTCGCCCATAACGGTGAAATCAACACTTTGCGGGGCAACCTGAATCACATCCGCTCAAGGGAATCGTCTCTTGAATCAGGCCTGTTTGGTGAAGATATCAAGAAACTCCTTCCCATTATCGATGAAAGTGGAAGCGATTCGGCATGTCTGGACAACATGCTGGAGCTTCTTGTAAATTCCGGCCGTTCGATTTACCATTCCATGCTTATGATGGTTCCTGAGGCCTGGGGAGTTAAATATCCCATGGGCCCGGATCTCCGTGGATTTTTTGAATACCATGCCGGGATGATGGAACCGTGGGACGGTCCTGCGGCAATTGCTTTTTCAAATGGAACCCATACCGGCGCCATGCTGGATCGAAATGGCCTTCGCCCTGCCAGGTACACTATTACTAATGACGGGCTTATTGTTTTTGCATCAGAAACCGGCGCGCTGGAGTTTTCTCCGGAAGAAGTTGCCGAGAAAGGAGCCCTGAGGCCGGGAGAAATAATTCTGGTCGATTTTGAAGAAAAACGATTGCTGAAAAATGGAGAGGTTAAAACACTCTGCTCAAGAAAACAGCCATACAGAAGATGGGTCGAAGAAAATCGAATTTCCCTCAGGGGCTTTTATTCAGAGGTAGGCGATCTCCGACCGGATTTTGACACGTTGTTATTCAGGCAAAAGCTTTTCGGCTATACACGGGAAGATCTTCAAGTGATCCTTGAACCGATGGCTTCCACAGGCCGGGAGCCCATAGGGCCCATGGGAACGGATTCACCCTCTGCTGTTCTTTCTGAAAAAAACCAGCTCCTCTACAATTACTCTAAACAACTTTTCGCCCAGGTGACCAACCCCCCCATTGATCCGGTACGCGAAGAACTGGTTATGTCTTTGATGACCTTTTTCGGCAATCCGGCCAATATATTGTCGGAAATCCCGCAAAACAGCCGGCTGATCAAGTTTCAGCATCCGATTCTTGCCAACGAAGACCTGAACCGTATTAAAAAGATAAACATCAAAGGCTTTTGCAGTGTACTCATCCCCATGGAGTTTCCTGCGGGGGGAAATGGAAGGGACCTTGAAAATGCGCTTAACCGGATTTGCGCCAAAAGTGAAAAAGCCGTTACTGACGGCTGCAATCTTATTGTTTTAAGTGACAGAAATCTACCGGAAAACATGGCCCCTATTCCTGCCCTTCTCGCTGTTTCTGCTGTCAACAGGAGGCTGTCTCGAGCCGGTAAACGCACGGGTTCCGGCATCATTCTTGAAACAGGTGAGGCAAGAGAAGTTATGCATATGGCACTCCTTCTCGGTTACGGCGCAACAGCAGTTAATCCCTACCTGGCGTTTGAAACCATTGCCGCAATGGCCATCAAAAAACAACTTTCGAGTAATGAGAGCGTTGCGGTGGCTATAGAAAAATACATAAAATCCCTTTGCAAAGGATTGCTCAAAACAATGTCCAAAATGGGCATATCCACTTTAAGAAGTTACAGAAACGCGCAGGTTTTTCAAATCATAGGTCTAAACACAGATGTGGTGGACCGTTTCTTTACCGGCACATCATCACATATTGAAGGAATCGGGCTGGACGAAATCGCAGATGAAGCAATCGCACGTTATAAAAAAGCGTATAATACTTCACCTGATGCTCCTGTAATCCTTGGAAGCGGCGGACAGTATAGTTTCAGGCAAGACGGTGAAAGACATCTTTGGACACCGGATTCAATCCATTATCTGCAGCAGGCCGCCAGAAATAACGACAGCGGCTTCTACCGTAAATATGCGGAACTGATAAACAATCAGGCCAAAAAACAATCCACGCTTCGCGGTCTTTTTTCATTTAAACAGGCTATAGCTGTGCCCTTATACGATGTTGAACCAGCAGAAGAAATAGTAAAACGTTTTGTTACCGGCGCCATGTCCTTTGGCTCCATCAGCCGAGAAGCGCATGAAACAATATCCATTGCAATGAATCGTATTGGCGGCAAAAGCAACAGCGGAGAAGGAGGGGAAGACCCGGATCGATATGTTCCACTTGAAAACGGGGACAACAGATCCAGCGCGATCAAACAGGTTGCCAGCGGCCGGTTTGGTGTTACCGCGGAATACCTGGTCAACGCAAAAGAGCTTCAGATTAAGATTTCTCAAGGCGCAAAACCCGGCGAGGGTGGACAGCTTCCCGGGCACAAAATAAATGCTGAAATCGCGAAAGTCCGTTACTCAACCCCGGGTGTCACTCTGATCTCGCCGCCGCCCCACCACGATATCTATTCGATCGAAGATCTCGCGCAACTGATATTCGATCTTAAAAACGTCAATCCTGATGCCCGGGTTTCAGTAAAGCTTGTTTCGGAAACCGGCGTCGGAACAGTAGCTGCGGGTGTTGCAAAAGCGCATGCCGACCTGGTGCTGATCAGCGGTTATGACGGCGGTACCGGTGCATCTCCCCTTTCATCCATCCGTCATGCCGGCGCCCCGTGGGAACTCGGACTGGCCGAAACCCAGCAGACCCTTATGCTCAACAACCTGCGGAGCCGGATAACGATTCAGGTGGACGGTCAGATAAAAACCGGAAGAGACGTGGTAATCGGCGCTCTTCTCGGTGCCGAGGAATTCGGCTTTGCAACCACCATACTGGTTACACTCGGTTGTGTTCTTATGAGAAAATGCCATACGAATACATGCCCGGTAGGTGTCGCCACCCAGGATCCCAGGCTTCGCCAATTTTTTAATGGAAAGCCGGAATATATAATCAACTATCTAACCATGGTAGCACAGGAAGTCCGTGAATTTATGTCCCGGCTTGGATTTTATAAAATGGATGACATGATCGGCAGATCGGATCTCCTTGAAATGCGCAGCGCGATAAACTTTTGGAAATCCAGTGGTCTGGATTTTTCACGAATCCTGTGCAATCCGGGATTAAGTAAAACCAGCATCAACCGCAAGATTGAGGCGCACCCGTGCGATACCGAAGATATCATGGATAGAAAGCTTATCCGGGTTGCGGAGAAAGCCCTTTCATCAAAAAAGAAAGTTGACATAGAACTGCCGATTAAAAATGTTAACCGAACTGTGGGCACAATGCTCTCGGGTAAGATTGCAAAGAAATACGGAAATAGAGGTTTGCCTCATGATACGATCACCTTCCGGTTCAATGGCGCTGCCGGCCAGAGTTTCGGCGCTTTTGCCTCCAAAGGTCTCACGCTTTATCTCATCGGTGAAGCCAACGATTATCTCGGTAAGGGTCTTTCCGGCGGCAGAATTATTGTGACACCACCCCCCGGCGTGGGCTTTGACCCTTATAAAAATATAATAGCCGGCAATGTTATCCTTTATGGAGCAACTTCCGGTGAAGTATACATTCACGGGAAAGCAGGGGAACGGTTTGCCATTAGGAACAGCGGAGCATACGCTGTTGTGGAAGGGGTCGGTGACCATGGATGTGAATACATGACAGGGGGAAGAGTAGTTGTTCTTGGAGAAACAGGCATAAATTTCGCAGCCGGCATGAGCGGCGGCATCGCATATGTTTATGACCCGTATCAGAAATTTGACGGGTTGTGTAATCTCGAAATGGTAGATCTTGAACTGGTAACAGAAGCAAAGGATATACATGAGTTGAAGGATATGATAACAAAGCACCATGAATACACCGGAAGCAGAAATGCTTCGCGAATTCTGTCAAAATGGGATGAATCGCTTCCCTTTTTCGTAAAGGTATTCCCAATCGAATATAGAAAGGTTATGGGCAAGATGACCAAGGAGGATGAGGCAACTGAAAGACAAGAGGCACTGCATGGGTAAGGCAGCCGGCTTTTTAGAATATAATCGTAAAGAACCCGGATATCGCCCCAGAGATGAACGGCTTCGAGATCATAAAGCAGTGGAATTCGAGCCTTCTGAGAAAGAAATTTATCAACAGGCGGCAAGATGCATGGACTGCGGCATACCTTTCTGCCACGGATACGGCTGTCCTGTTTCCAATGTAATACCGGAATTTAATGACCTCGTATACAGGAACCACTGGCAGGAGGCCCTGGACATACTGCTTTCCACAAACAATTTCCCTGAATTTACCGGGCGCCTGTGTCCTGCCCCATGCGAGACAGCCTGCGTGACAGGTATCCATACCGACCCAGTCACAATCCGGCAGATAGAGCTTGCCATTATCGAAAAAGGGTTTGAAAATGGCCTGATCCATCCTAACCCTCCTCTTAAATACTGTAATGAAAAGATCGCTGTTATTGGTTCCGGGCCCGCAGGTCTTGCCGCTGCTGATACGTTAAATAAAGCAGGATTTAGAGTTGCACTGTTTGATAAAGCCGAAAATCCCGGTGGACTTCTTCAATACGGAATCCCTGATTTTAAGTTGGAAAAACATATTGTGGCAAGACGGATTAACCTGATGAAAAAAGAAGGTGTGATGTTTGAAACCGGTATCCATGTAGGCACTGATATCAGTTTGCGATATCTAACTCGGCATTTTAACGCCATCTGCCTTGCCTGTGGTGCCAGGAAACCGAGAGACCTTCAAATTCCCGGCCGGAATTTAGCCGGTATCTTTTTTGCCATGGATTTCCTAGTACAGCAAAACAAAATAAATAGTGGCGAAATCATCAATCCTTTTGAAGCTATCTCCGCAAAAGACAAGTCCGTCATTGTAATCGGAGGCGGCGATACAGGCTCCGATTGTGTAGGGACAGCCTTAAGGCAGGGCGCTAAAAATGTCTGCCAGCTTGAAATATTACCTAAACCATCATTAAAAAGACCCGGGCAAACCCCATGGCCGATGTGGCCGCAGATATTCAGGGAATCCCACGCCCATAAAGAAGGCGGCGAAAGACGCTGGTCTGTAACAACAACGTCTTTCATCGGCAAAAACAGGATGGTGAAAAAACTGCTTTGCGCGGAAGTCGAATGGGTAACGGAAAGTGAAAACGACCCTCCTGTGCCGAAAGAAAAGCCCGGGACAGGATTTGAATTATCTGCAGATTTAGTTATTCTTGCCATGGGATTTGAAGGGCCCGGCAATAATAAACTGATAGAAAACTTTGGTTTGGCACTTGATAAGAGAGGGAATGTTAAGTCGGATCAAAACCAGATGACCAGTGTGGAAGGCGTTTTTGTCGCCGGCGACATGACCACCGCACAGTCCCTTATTGTTCGCGCCATCACATCGGGAAGAAGGGCCGCAAAAGAGGTCGTGTCCTTTTTAAATAAAAAGCGAAAACAGATTTAAAAAAGAGTAAATAAACGTTGGAACGTTCTAACGCCTTAACGTTTTTACTTCTTCTTTCCTTTTTTGAGAAAAAGTTTAAAAACATCTTTGGGCGATTCAACCAGCCGATCGATTTTTTCGTTCATATCTTTTTTAACCTTCACGTCCTTTTTTTCCCAGGCCCCCTCTATTTTGGACACCAGTTCATCGATTTCACAGGGTTTGGTCAGATAATCATAGGCTCCCAGCTTGATAGCTTCCAGAGCTGAATCAATCGAACCATGGCCGGTAAGCAGCAGCGTCTCGGTAAAAAGACCGAGCTTCTTGATCTCTTTTAAGGTCGTGAGACCGTCCATGCCAGGCATTTTAAGGTCCAGCACCACCACATCGAAATCTTTTTCTTCCATCGCCTGAATCGCCGCATCACCGCTGTTTACAGCAGTTACGACATATCCCCGGTTGGTCAGCAGTTTTGACATATTTTGGGTAAAAACAACTTCATCGTCCACCAGCAGTATTTTGGATCCTATCATTTTTATCCTCCTTTTGGGTCGTGACACAACAAAACGTCCCCGGTTTTTCCTTATATTAATCGGATGTGCTGTTTTCGTCCGGGATCTCTTCGATCAATTCCGCGGGCGGTTTGTACGGCAGGTAAATTTTAAATTCCGTACCTTCGTTCACAGTGCTGGCAACGGTAATCTCGCCCCCCAGCCGTTTAATGATACTGTAACAGATGGACAACCCCAGCCCGGTGCCTTTGCCTACGCTTTTTGTCGTAAAAAACGGATCGAATATTTTATCCATATTTTCGGGTGCGATCCCGGAACCGCTGTCGGCAATTAATATTTCTACTCCGTCCCGGCGGCCATCCGTTCTGGTGCTGATACTGACACTGCCGTATGATTTTTGCTCATGGGCATCAATGGCATTGGTAGTCAAGTTCAAAAATACCTGTTGTAACTGAGAGGGGTCGGAAAGCAGTGGGGATATATTTTCTTCAAAATCGGACATAAATTTGATCCCGCTGGACCGCGCCTCCCTTTCCATGAGTTCGATGACCTCGCGCAAAAAAGAATTAATATTGATCGTCTCGATCACCGATTCGGTGCGGCGGGCGAATCGGAGCAGATTCTGAGTGATCCGTTTACAGCGCTGGACCTGCACATCGATCTGGCTCATGGAGTCATCAAACTGTTTCATAAACTCATGTTCCGGATGCGGCATAAGGCCGGCCGCATCCAGCAGTAGTTGTCTTTCGGTCAGGATAATTGCCAGGGGGTTGTTGATCTCATGAGCAACGCCGGCGGAAAGCTGACCAATGGAAGCCAGTTTGCCGGCCTGCATAAGTTGGCGGTTTAAATTATCAGCTTCCTGATCACGCTTTTTGATAACATTGATCATGTGCCTGGTTATAAACACCGATACGATCAAAATCATTAATGCGCTAAGGTGTAGAAAAATCAAAACGGCATAATTGGCATGATTGACATCATTAAAAGCCTCGGCATAATCCTGTTTCACCACCAGCAGCCAACGCGGTTCATCCAGCCATGCCTGGCTGACTACCTGACGCGGATGGGGGGTGCCGTTTGCCGGGATACCCTCTAAAATTCGCACTTTAATACCGCTATGCACCGGCTCCATTTCAAGTGCGGTTTTTTCCATGATTCGACCTTCAAAGCGCGAACTGGTCTGAAAAACGCCATGCTGGTTCAGCAGATAAACCTCACCGGTTTTTCCGATCCGGACATTTTCAACCAGCGAACGGAAGGCCTCGCTATCAACAGTGGCCCGCAGGATCCATTTCTTCCCCTGGCTTGAACTGGTGACTGCGATCACAAAATGCGGCTCCTGGCGAAATCCCAAGAACATATCGCTGATAAAAATGCCCTGCTGCATAACCTTTTTAAACCAGGAAGCCTTGGCATAATTGCGATCCATCAAATCATACGGCCCGATATACGCCAGATGCCGGCCGTTTTCATCGATAAGGCCCAGGTCGGTTATGGAGCCGTGCTCGCGATTAATCAGCTCAAACATTTTGTTCAAGTTCTCCGCCTGGCTCAGGTACTGTTTAGTATGGGAATGCGCGATGAGTTCAAGCATGGTGCTGCGGTGCCTTAAAAACATTTCAATGACATGACGATGATGTGCCAGCCGGGTTTGGAAAGAATTCATCATCCGGGTGTTTGCAAAACGGGAATAATGAATATTAATGACCCATCCCACCAGCAGCAGCGGAATAAGGGAACATAAGATGGTTAACAGGACAAACCGACGGAAAAGTCTTCGATAATACGACCGTCGCTGAACATTTGGCTGATTTTCCCAATTATTATCGCTTATATCTGTTTTTTTTGGCATTATTTTTTCCAAATTACCTTTATCAGTATCTGTTTCATGATCATTTTTCTGAGACAATGGGATTGTTATAAACATATTCTTCAAAAACCATGCCACAGATGAAAATCGGCCAATATTATACACAACGATTCGATATAACTATAATGAACTACCCAGACGCAAGCGGCTGGGAATATAACCCGAAAAGATTCAAAAAAGCTATACCGACTGCGATAAATTCCTCGATCTCTCAAATATCTCCATAACAAAGCTACTTCCAATCCATGCTGTTGTACTCTGTGAGGAGACACTTTTGATTTCAGGTGTCCCCTGTCGATATACATGATTTGTCTCAAACAGCTTGTATCTGCCGTCTTTTTTTACTCCTAAAAAACCTGCAATAGCGTACAATAACGCAAACAGATGATTTCAACATCTTTTTACTAAAGTTGTTATACATGGTGGCAAGCGTTTTGCATTCTTCTAATTCCAAACGAATTGACAGGTCCCTCACTGTTAATGCCAAGAGGGAATGAAAATATTAATGGCGCACGAAAAGCGATGCAAGAGGTATAAAAGCCCTTGTTTGAACAAAGCGACGTGCAAAGGAAAACGGAAGACGAATAAGGAGCTAAAATGGAATGGCAAATGTGGTTTACGATAGGAAGTGTGGTTTTAATGTTCGTTATGCTTGCCAAAACACACATCGGTCCGGAATGGATCTGTTTGGGGACTTTGACTTTATTATTGACGGTAGGAATTCTTAAGCCTGCGGAAGCTATAGCCGGAGCGTCCAACAAAGGAATGCTTACAGTGGCAATCCTGTTTATCGTTGCCGGGGCGATTCAAGCAACCGGCGCCATAAAAATGATCACTCCCTTTCTATCAGGCCGTGTAAAATCAACGCCGGCTGCGCAATTTCGCCTGATGGTGCCAACCTCAATATTGAGCAAGTCGGAGGCCAAGCC
>JAUXEW010000083.1 GCA_030620375.1 Desulfobacteraceae bacterium
ATCTGGACCAGCATAGGCAGGCATCCGCCCATGGGATTAACCTTATAGGTTCGATATAATCCCATAACTTCTTCATTCATTTTTTTCTTGTCATCTTTATATTTTTCTCTGATTTCCGTCATTAAGGGCTGTATCTTTTTCATTTCATTCATGGATTTATAACTTTTTGATCCTAACGGCCATAAGATGATCTTAATAAGGGTTGTCAAGACAATAATGGCAATACCATAATTTGGAATACCGCTATACAACAAATTCATTAACCATACACAGGGTTTGGCAATAAAAGTGAACATGCCGAAATCTACCGCTTTGTCTAATCCACGATTAAATGATTTTAGAATTGGTGTGCTTTTCGGTCCGAAATATAACTGGTACTGATAAACCTGTTGGGTACCCGGAGGAAGGCTCTTGGCAGGTTGAATATACTGGCTTGCTAAAAAATTCGTCTCGTTTGTCAAGAGTCGCAAACTGGCATCCACCGAATTTTTAGGAATAATGCTGGAAATAAAATAACGATCTTGAAAGGCAATCCAGTCTAACTTTCCGGTAAATATGTTTTTATCTTTTATTTTCTTGATCTTTATCTTTTCAAGATGATTGTTTATCAGGGCACTAGGACCGACAAAACCGTATCTAGCCTGGTCTTTCGGCAATGCATTTAATAAAGAGATTACCAGGTTGTCCCGAAAAGTCTTGTCTGAACCATTTTTAATAGTAATATTCAGATCGATCATATACGTGTCGGGTGAAAAGGTAAAACTTTTTTCCACCGTCAACCCGTAGATAGAACTATTACGGAAAGCGATATTTATGGGCTCATCAATAACCTTAAAGTTGTTTTGAGCAACGCCTGCGACGAATTTTGCTGCATTAAGATCTGCAACGCTGTTTTTCTCAAAATCAAGCCGTACTGTCCCTATCGTTGGATTTTGGTCCACCATTTCCAAGAATGATGAATCCGGATCAATCGTCTCCCTGTATTTTTTTAACACAAAGCTTTCAAAGACCGCGCCTGTCTCTGACACTTTCACCCTATATAAGGGTGTGTCGATCACAATCGTTCTAGAGGGTTTCTCCGGTTCATCGGCGCCATCCGTGAATGCGGGTTTCCCCTCTTGAATAATGCTCCCTTTCGTTAATGGTTCCGGTGCTTCTATCGGTTCTTGTTGGGATGCCATCTCTTGACGTGGGTGTTGAACCGGCTCTTTATCAACAAAAAACACTTCCCACAATAAAAACACTAAAAAGGAAAGTGCGATGGCTATCAATATCCGCGCTTGTTCCATAATCTACTCCACATAATACACCATTTTAGACTATGAATCCGGAAGTCAGAACTTAAAGGAATTATCCACTTTTTTATGCTGACGCCTGAATTCTCCAAATTAAAAAAATTTCAAGTATTTTTAGCTATTATTTACAAAGATAATCATTGCGGGGTGGGATCAAGGCGGAGTGATAACGTTTCATCACCAGACATATACTCTCAGCACCGTTTTTTATGACCGCATTGGTATGAATCATATTTACGGATAGATAGCAGTGCTTGCGAAACATATCAGCGACTGGTCAGGCATCAGAAACCGGTTGCCCATCAGGGCACAGGGTCAACCCCCCCCCTGTTAAAGGGATGGCAGCGAACGATGCGTCTAAACGCCAAATAAAGCCCCTTTGGCATTCCGTAGCGATCCATTGCCTGATAAGCATAATCAGAACAGGTCGGATAAAAACGGCAGGCAGGCCCCAAGATGGGCGATAAAACATATTGATAAGCCCTTATGAGAAACAATGCTGATCTAAGAAATATGTTGTTACGGTTCAAGATTTCTTGATATCCTGTCAAATATTTCTTTTAACGAAAAAAAAACCTGATCTGATGATAAATCTGCGGCTGCCTTTTTGGCAATAAGACTAATATCCCAGTTTCCATCAATTTTATATCGGTTTAAACGAAAATGCTCCCGAGATAACCGTCTTAACCTGCTTCGAACTGTCGCGCAACCCACTTTTTTTGATACCGTGATACCGAGGCGAACCCTATTCGATAGGCCTGGGGATAAAATGACGATAAAATGTGCGTTAGATAATTTTGTGCCGATCTTGGATAATCGAAGAAATTCGTGCCGCTTTAGCAGTCTGTCAGCCTTTGTAAAAGAAAAAAGAGCCAAGGATTTGTTTCTCCAAAAAAAGCGGCTGTTCCGCAAAATTACGTCATAAAAAGCCCCTCAGTTAATAAAAATTATGTTATCAATTTCTATGTCGCCTTTCCCGCATAAAAAACTCAACGTAATCATTCATAAATTCCGGACCACTTAAACCGATAAGCGATGTCTTCCCTTTGCCCTTCGCCGATTAATAATCTTTCTCCCCGCTTTTGTTGACATCCGTTTTAAGAAACCATGTGTTCTGGCACGTTTGGTTCTACTGGGCTGATATGTTCTCTTCATAATGAAATGTCCTCTGGCAACGATTAAATTCTATTGTCTGAAAACCCCGATGATTTACACCGGTAGGTCTTTTTATCGCTAACGGTTCACCTTCCTTGAATTTTAGGAAAATTGCGCCTTTTTTAAAGGCCCCCGCTTTTAGACGCTTACCGCAATCTAACAAGTTAACCACCATAAATTTATAAAGTCAACAGTTAAAATTGATGTTTCCTTTAATTCTTAAAGATTTCAACAGCTTCAAAGTCCTCAAAATAAAACTGCTGATTCGGATATATGATAATCTGCTTTCCGATCTTTTCTTCCAAAGAAATGATTATATGATTTTCTTCTCCATGGAGAAGTTCAGCAATTTCGGGATTTACACTTAACGATATTTTTCCACCCGTCATGTCTTGAGTATCGCGAACGACTTCCCTATAAATATTATAGCAAACGGATTGTTTGGATAATAAGTACCCCTCGCCCTCACAGTAAGAACAAGGTTCACAAATCGTCCTCGTCAACGGCTTTTTTACCCGTTTTCGGGTCATTTCGATCAAGCCCATATCAGACATCGGGAGAACATTGGTTTTGCTCCTGTCCTTCTTTAGTGCTTCAACGAGTGCATTATAAACTTTTTCCTGATTTGACTTTTTTTCCATATCTATAAAGTCAATAATAACAATGCCCCCTATGTCGCGAAGACGAATCTGATAGGCAATCTCTTTTACCGCCTCTAAATTTATTTTAAGGATGGTTTCTTCCAAATTATGGTTATGCTTTCCGACATATCGACCGGTATTCACATCGATGGCCACCAATGCTTCCGTATGATCAATTACAATGTAACCTCCTGATTTTAACCATACTTTCCGTTTCAACGCCCTTGAAATATCTACCTCTATATGGTGTATATCAAATATCGGTTCCAGTCCTTCGTAAAGTTCAACAGAATCTTTGAGGCTCGGCATAAAGGTATCTAAAAAAGTGAGTATGGCCTCATGACCCTGTCTGGTGTCGATGATCAGTTTATCCGCTTCACGAATCAACAGGTCTCTTACCGCCCTCAGTGTCACGGAAAGCTCCTGATGCAAAAGAGATAGAGCTGGCGCTGTTTCAAAACGTTTTTGTAGGTTTCTCCATAAATTGTTTAAAAAATTCATTTCATATAATAGTTTTTCCTCATTTACGCCCTCAGCGGCCGTTCTTACAATGTATCCGTAATTCCCTACCCGTATCTGGCTTATTATTTTTTTTAGCCTGCTTCGCTCGGTGTCGTCTTCTATGCGCCTGGATACGCCGATGTGATCGGAATTGGGCATGAGCACTAAAAATCTTCCTGGCAGTGATATGTGGGATGTGGCTCGGGCGCCTTTGGTCCCAATCGGAGATTTGGCCACTTGAACCATTATCTCCTGGCCTTCCTTAATTAGGTCTTCTATGTGATACCGCATCGATTCTACCGACACATCCGTATCGACAGTTTCAACTTCGTGAGCAATATTCGTATCATCTTCAGCCACAAATTGCGGTGCCACATCTTTATGATTTTCTCTGATTACATCACCGGCATAGAGAAACGCCGCCTGGCCTAGACCGATATCTACGAAAGCGGCCTGCATGCCTGGCAGCACTCTCTGAACCCTCCCTTTATATATATTTCCGGCAATATCTGAAATATCCCCTCGCTCGATAAAAAGTTCCACCAGGTTCCCGTCTTCAAGCATAGCCACACGGGTTTCGTGTTCGGTGGAATTAATAATCAATTGTTTATACATGGGCCGTTCTTTCGCTAAGAATTTCATAATGAATCTCGTTCTCTTTAGGATCAACATTTTTACAGCTTGACTACACCGGCCGTTTTAATAAGGTCCTCTCCCAAACCCAAGACATGGTGTAGTACATCCACAGGTCTTATGGTTTTTTCCCGGTTGGGCGGAATTGATATTTTTAACCTGTCGGGGGCCTGCATCTCTATATTTGAAACCAACGCTTTCAAGTTAATTTTTCTTATCTTCCCTTTTTGATTGACCTGTGTAATACAAAATTTTTCGGCATTTATAAAACATTCTAAAGCGTTTTCATTGAAATGGCCATTCTTTAATGTAACCATATAATTTACTTGCTTTGCCATGTCTTTTGACAGTGAATCGTCACACGCTTTAATAAAAAGGCCTTCCGGCAAATGGGCATTTAAACCAATTAAGACCTGCTGCGGATTTACCGTCTGATGAACCGTTAAATATACGACCTCATTTAAGCCTTCAATGCCTATGGGTAATGGGTCTTCAAAAGAGATTTTTGGCTTTGGATGAAACCCTTCGGAATATTTTACCAATATTCCGGCCCGTCTAATGGCTCTTACCATAATGTTGACCAGTTCAAGATGACTTAAATATTTTGCCTGATTTTTTTTGGAATAGGTCAGTTTCAACCGTCTATACTCAGGACGATCATTATTTTTAGCGGATATCGGATCAAACGATTCTGTGTTTATAGGGTCGTATACCTCTGGTGCAATTTTTTTAAAATCACAAACCCCGCACATACTGCAATCTCCCCATCGACAATCCGGCGTAGGGCTTCCTTCAATTGCCTTTTCCCATTCATTCTGTAAAAATGTTTTCCTTACTTTAGTATCAATATGCTCCCACGGTAAAGGCTCTTCAAAACTACGCGTTCGGGTCGTAAAGAAGTTAATGTCGACATCCGTTTCCGATAGCGCCTTTTCCCACAAATCAAACTGAAACTGGTCACTCCATCCATCAAATCGGCATCCTCTTTTATAACTATTTGTAAGTAATCTGGACAACCGGCGATCCCCGCGAGCCCAAAGCCCTTCTAATATACTGACTTCAGGATTTTGCCATTTAAAATGAATTCCCGGCATCTTTAGGTGGGCCTTAAGCCAATATATTTTTTCCTTTGATTCTTTTAACGAAACCTGTGATGCCCATTGGAAGGGTGTATGGGGTTTCGGAATGAACGTGGCAACACTAACCGTGATCCGGTAGTGCCCCCGGTTATTTCCTTTGATTTTTCGCAATTTTTTAACAAGGTCGACAATGCCGTGGAGATCTCCGTCGGTCTCCATGGGAAGACCAACCATAAAGTATAATTTAATTCCCTGCCAGCCCAGCATCAATGCATTTCTAACAGCATCGAAAATGTCTTTTTCCGAAATGTTTTTATTAATAATATCTCGAAGTCGTTGACTTCCTGCCTCAGGGGCAATCGTAAACCCTGTTTTCCTTATGGACTTAATCACCTTCATCAATCTTGATGTTAATGTCTCCGCACGGACAGACGGTAGAGAAATGGCTGTCGGATGCGCGCGGGATTGATCGGTTAAATGTTCCATTAATGGCACAATACCGCTGTAATCACCAGAACTTAACGATAACAGCGACAACTCCTCATACCCGGTGCCGGATAGGGAGTTTTCGGACAGTTTTAAAAGCTTTTTCAAAGACCGTTCACGCACGGGGCGATATATCATGCCTGCCTGGCAAAACCGGCATCCTCGGGTACATCCTCTCGCAATTTCAATTCGTAGCCGATCATGCACCGGTTTCCCGTAGGGTATGACCGGTGACGCCGGAAAGACCGTATGGTCAAAATCGCTGACAATAGCCCTTGTAACCTTCTGATATCCCGTATGCTTCGGGCTTATTGTCTGAAATCCGGCGGGGCCTATAAGCGTCTTAAAAAAGGAAGGAATATATACGCCCTCTATTTTCGACCAGGCGTTTAAGAGGTGCTCCTTTTCTTTTTGGTGGCCATCTTTCCATTCTAAATAAACTCGGCACATATGCATGATTACCCGTTCCCCGTCTCCGATCACCATCGCGTCAAACAATTCAGCCACCGGTTCGGGATTACAGGTGCAGGGACCACCGGCAATAACCAATGGGAAAGAAAGATCCCTTTCAGATGAAAAAAAAGGGATTTTTGCCAAATCCAGCATAAAGAGTATGTTGGTGTAATTGAGTTCATACAAAAGGCTGAAACCGATTATATCAAAATTGCTCAATGGCGTATGGGTTTCTAACGACATCAGGGGAATTTCAGCAGATTTTAATCGAGTCGCCATATCAACACCTGGCGCAAAAACTCTTTCAGCCGCTATATTTCTGTTTTTATTTAATATGTTATATAATATCTGAAGGCCGAAATGAGATGTGCCGATATCGTAAAGATCTGGAAATGCAAGCGCCACTCGAAGATCAATTCCTAAGGAATCTTTTTTAATGGTGTTTATTTCTGAGCCTAAATGTCGACTAGGTTTTTCCACCAGCGATAAAATGTCTTGAAATGAATTGTCCGTCATGATGTCCGTTTTCTGTTAACATGCTTTCATCGTCCCAATTAATTTATACAATTATATGGGTATACTTGTAAAGCTTCATGCCGGCATATTATTTTCCGGCAACCGATTTTTCAAAGAAAAACGGCAGATATGAAACACCAATTTAGGGCTTGATACGCTACCTGTATTTTTACATAAAGGCGCGATATATTGATTTTTTTTATTGACAAGCAACAATATGTTGTATTATTGAATAATTTATTTTAACTCAACAAAAATGCTCTCTTCGCTTAAAATCTTGTCCTGTATCTAGATATCTAAACCCTATGCATCGGTTAACGGCTAACCGCCGTCTCAATAGAAGTGGCGGCAAGGAAATACTAAACTGTCTCAAGCGGTTCTCCCGACAACAAGCTGGAATATAACACATTGACTTTTTAAAGCCTTTTTTATAAAATTTTGATACGGGCATTACCGATACCGGTTTGATATAGACGCCCCTTTACATTAAATCTCTATTATAGGAAAAAATGAAATGTATAAGCCCATATTTAATATTATCTTAATGATATCGGCTCTCTGCTTAACATGCTTTTCCCTCTCCCTAGCGGCTACAGCCGACACGTCAAATGAATATCTGAATACGACAGATACGGTTGTCGAAATAGAAAATCTTAAATTCGACATGCTTGCTTTTGAAACAAGCCATCCGAAACAAGCGGCCGCAAAATTAAAAATTAAGGTGCTGAGTGGAAATGGTGATCTAAATTCGGCTAAAGCGCTGGCAAAACAGCTCGTACAGATCGGTTATTACATAAAGCACATCGATTACGCTCCCAGATCTAATTTTCTTAATACCACAATCTATTTCTCAGCGAATTATAAAGATCCGGCAGAAACGATTGCGGCCAACATCGGCAATGGCGATACGATCTTAAAACCGCTAAGTTGGCCTTCTGAGTTTGACCTCATTCTGGTGACGGGACATACATCAAAAAAAGAAAAGAAAGCGCTCGATCGTGAGAAAAGAAAACAAGAACCATCTGAAAGTCTTCAGACGGAACGTAAAGAAACAGAACACAGACTAAAAGAAAAAATGGCTTTTCTCTTGTCAGAGGCCCATGCGCTTTATATGGATGGTGATTATGCGTTAGCAAAGAATAAATATAAAAACATAACACCGCTCGTTAAAAAAATGGGGTCTCTATGTAAAAAAGCGATGGACAAGGAAAAACCCAACACCGGCAAAGAGACGATTGAGCCCAAAACAGAGGAAGTAAATATAAAAGAAATAAAGATCCAGGTGCTCAGCAAGGAGGTTGATCTTACGTCCGCCAAAAAGATAGCGAGACAGGTTAAAAAAATGGGTTATGACATACACTCCATTGATTACGCCCTCCGATCCGATTTGATGGATAATACCCTTTATTTTGCACCCACTTTTCATGCCCATGCAACCGATATTGCATTTAATCTTGACGATTACCCTGCCCTAAAACCGTTACGCTGGACCTCAACGTATGATCTTATTTTAATAACAGGGACGCCCCCGGCGGCAGAAAGGCTCCTGGAAAAATTGAAGTCTGACGAAGAAAAACTTATAGAAGCTATCGCTTTTCTTTTATCTGAAGCGCATGCACGTTACTCAAAAGAGGATTATGTTCAAGCACAACAAAAATACACCGAGATAGCGAAGCTCATTAAAAAAGCCGAAAAGCTCTGTGAAAAAACACTTCAGCAAGCCAAAATAGAAAGGCTTACGGAAACAACCCGGATTTCTTTTAAAGAAAGCGATGCTATTTTAGGGCCAAAAAAAATAACCCTTTCTTTAGATGAAGCTGTTGCAATCGCGATTGCAAACAATGCGCTTGTGGAAGAGGCCGATGAAAAGTTAAAGGGCGCTCTTGAAGAAAAAAAAAAGCGCCCGGGCGGATTTTTTCCCCAAAGCGTCTGCCGAATATTCTTATACCCGATTAAACGAGGCGCCGTCCGTGGCGTTTGATGTCCCTTCTTCTCCTGTTTCCCCTGCCGGGTCCATAGAATTCACCGTGGGAAACCAAGATATTTATACATGGAACATTACGCTTTCCCAGCCATTGTTCACCGGATTTGCCCTTCTCTCCCAATACCGAATCAAAGAACTGGGAATTAAGACCGCACAAATAGAAAAAGAGATGGTCGTTATAGATCTGGTCAGAGATGTTAAAACGACGTATTTTAATGTGTTGCTGACAGAAAAAGTCTTAACGGTTGCGGATGAAGCCGTAAAGAATCTCAAAGCCCATGAGAGGGATGCTGAGCAGTTTTACAAACAGGGGATGATTCCATACAACGACTTGCTAAAAGCAAAGGTTGCCCTGGCAAATACGATCCAGGAAAGAGAACGCGTCAAGGCCGGTGTTAAAATCGCCGTATCGGCATTAAATACCCTGCTTGATTTTGATATCAACCAGAAAACGGAAATAGAAGGCATTCTTTCACTACCACCGGCATCCTATAAACTGGCGGATCTTCTTCATGAAGCCTCAGAAAACAGGCCGGAGCTCAAAATGCTTCATCTTGCGGTAAAAAGCATAGATCACGGCATACGTCTTGTGAAAAGTGCCTATTATCCCAAAATTGCCATCGCCGGATACTATGAGCAAACCGGGGATAATTTTTTAGCCACGGAAAACGATTACGGCGCCATTTATAATTCGGCCGTGATACTGCAGGCAAAATGGATGCTTTTTGAAGGGGGAAAAACAAGGTCGGATGTGGCAAAATATCGATACGATAAAAAAGCCATTATAAAAAAATTCGAATGGGCTGAAAACGGCATAAAACTTGAAGTTAAAAATGCCTTTACGAATCTTCATGTCTCCGATAAAAATATAAAGACGGCTCAAGAAGCGCTTATACAAGCAAAAGAAAACTGGCGTATTACGAACCTTCAATACCAGGAGCAGATCGCCACATCTACGGATGTTCTGGATGCAAGAACATTTTTAACACAGGCGGAATTAAATCGCTACAGGGCACTTTACGGTCATATGAAAGGGATTACAGATCTGGAAAGAGCGGTCGGCAAAAAATATCCGGTTTTAGAAAATCAATCTCCCCCGATAGAAGACCGTAAACCATCACCCGCATAGCAGGGGCGTTATTTCTTCATTATTACCGGAAAATTATAAAATTTTCTCAACAGGCCAGCTATATAATCTAAGACCCATGCTCCCCATTCGACCATAAAGACCTTTTAAAGCCTCTGTCACCTCAGGTTCGTCCGGTATGTCCACTGCCATCATGATGGTAGAATTGTGCCCGGGCCACACCGCATCATCCATTTTAGGGTCGGATCGTTCTCCTTTGCCCAAAACCCGGTTCCACTTGGTGAATCCGGTTATACAGC
>JAUXEW010000028.1 GCA_030620375.1 Desulfobacteraceae bacterium
GGGGCGTCGGCCGTGCTCATCGCGGATGAAACCACGGTGAAGGAACTGGGCATCTCAAAACCGGTAAAAATTTCGGCGACCGTGATCCAATCCGGTCGCGATCGAGCGCTGGATGAACCGGATGTGGGAGAGATTACTTCAAAAAAAGCCTATGAAATTGCCGGCGTGGGCCCTGATGATATCGATGTGGCCGAAGTTCATGATGCATCCGCATTTGGAGAAATCGTTGCCATCGAATCCTGCGGTTTTTGCCCCAAAGGCGAAGGCGGGTCTTTTACCGAGGCAGGCCACACAGCCATCGGCGGTAAAATCCCCATCAATCCGTCAGGCGGACTTGAATCAAAGGGACATCCCATTGCGGCTACCGGTACGGCCATGATCGCCGAACTGGTCTGGCAGCTTCGTGGGGAAGCCGGTGGAAGGCAAGTCGAAGGAGCACGGATTGCCCTCGCTGAAAACGGCGGCGGAATACTCGGTCCTGATGCCGCGGCCATGAGTGTTACTATTTTAAAATCAGCATTTTAATATTCCCAAAGACTTAAAAAAATGAAGCTCCCCGCTTCAAGCGGGCAGGGGATTAAAATACGGGTTAATCCTGATACCCCGTACTCAATATCCAAAGTAAAGGAGAAAATCATGCCGGAATTAAATGAACTATTCTCACCGATAACCATCGGCGGTTGCAAAATTCGAAACCGGATTCTTATTTCCGGCCATATGACCATGTTTACCGAAAACGGGCTTCCCACCGAACGCCATTTGCGCTACTACGAAACTCGGGCAAAGGGAGGTATCGGCCTAATCGTAAATGAAGTGGTCGCCGTATCGCCCCATGTCTTGATTACACCGCCGACAATAGAGGGATGGCGGGATGAAATCATACCTATATTTCAAAAGATCAGTGATGCCGTCCATGCCAATGGTGCCAAATATTTCTGTCAAATTTGGCATAACGGAAATCAATCCAGCTCTCAATACAGCGGTGAATATATCCAATCTTGCTCGGCCGTCCCTTCTGCAACAAACGAAGCTCCTTCTGTCATGACGGTAGAAGACATTCAACAGGTTATCCGGGAATATGCCGAAGTTGTACTCCGATTGAAGGAAGGAGGACTTGACGGTGTGGAACTTCATTTCGGGCACGGATATCTCGCCCAACAGTTCCTTTCCCCCGCCACAAATCTCCGTAACGACCAGTATGGCGGAAGCATGGAAAACCGGATGCGGTTTTCATTGGAACTCATCGATGCGGTTCGTAATGCCGTAGGCAACGACTTTGTAGTGGGAATTCGATCTTCCGCCGATGAACTGGTGCCCCATGGCCTTACTCTTGAAGATATGAAAAAGATCATGCCGGTCTGGGATCAGACTGGCCGGATTGACTATTTGAATGTAACGGTATGCAATTATAAATCAGCCATGATGGGCGTCCCTCCCATGATGGTCCCTCCCAGACCGTTTGTATACGCCGCGGCAGAGATCCGGCAACTTGTCGACGTTCCGGTAATGGCAGCCATCAGGATCAATGACCCGGTGATGGCCAATGAAATCATTAAAAACCATGAGGCGGATATGGTCGTTATGACCAGGGCTACGATTTGCGATCCGGAGATGCCCAACAAGGCAAAACAAGGACGCTTGGATGATATACGGCAATGCATCTCTTGTAACGAAGGATGCTGGGAACGATCCGAAAAGGGCTGGCCGATTACGTGCGCACAGAATCCGGAGACAGGAAGAGAAGGTGTCTTTGAAATTCGACCGACAGACAATCCGAAAAAGGTTATGGTTGTGGGCGGCGGCGTCGGCGGGATGAAAGCGGCAACCATTGCAAAAGAAAGAGGCCATCAAGTGGCCCTCTATGAAAAGACTTCCGAGCTGGGCGGCGCATTGTCGATACCGGCAGCATTCACCCCCCGTGCCGACTTAGGACAGGTGATCCGATTTCTTGAGCATGAAGTCAACAGGCTGGGAGTGGACGTTCATCTGAATACGGAAGTCACCGCTTCGATGATCGAACAGGAAAATCCCGATGCGCTCATTGTTGCAACGGGCGGAACTGCCATTGACAATCCGGCTCCCGATGTTGTGGGACCCGCCGCCGCCATAGAGATTGAAAGCGGTACGCATGTCGTTACCGCGGAAGATGTGCTGGCAGGAAAGGTTGAAACCGGGCAACGAGTCGTTATCGCGGACACCCAAAACTATATGAAGGGACTGATTACGGCCGAATACTTGGCGGACCAAGGCAAAGACGTATCCATCGTATTGAATTTGAGATACTTGATGGACGTTCCCACCATTGCCATACAGGTCATCAATCTCACCATGAAAAACGTTAAACGAATTATGGAATATCAAGTGGTCAGGGCAATACCGGGAAAAGTTACCACACGTCATTTGCTTTCTCAAATGGAAGAAGAACTCGAGGCTGACACCCTGGTCCTTTCCTACTGGCGGAAAGCAAATGATACGCTCTACCAC
Source organism: Desulfobacteraceae bacterium (assembly GCA_030620375.1). Classification (GTDB taxonomy): domain Bacteria; phylum Desulfobacterota; class Desulfobacteria; order Desulfobacterales; family UBA5616; genus JAUXEW01. Next base: position 2,485 of record JAUXEW010000028.1, read on the forward strand.
GACATTAAAGATAAAGTGAAGGAAGTATTAAAAGTTGGTGATTGTGTCGCCTCGCGACGATACGGAGATGCCATTTTTGAAGGATATAGGTCGGCAATGAATCTTTAGGAGAATTATGGATCAAGCGAATGATCCTTTATCCTAACTTCGGAGGAGAACTGAATATGTCCAGAAAAATCTTAGACCCCCTTTCGATTAAGCGTATGGAGATTAAAAACAGAATCAGTTTCGGCCCCATGCTGGGCCAACCCTTTGGCCCAAATGGAGAGGTCACAGATGATACGATCGGGTGGTTTGTGGAAAGAGCCAAGGGCGAGGTGGGATTGGCGATTACCGGTACGGTGTACCCTTGCATGGATGAAGAACTTATTCAAAAATTTGCCGGCCCCTTTTCCCCTGCATTGAGGTTGAAAGATGAACAACATATTCAAGGTTGTAAAAAACTGGTTGACGCGGTTCACCGATATGGCATGAAAATCGGCCCCCAAATCGGAATGGCCGGCTTAATCAGAAACGCTTCACCTTCACCCTATCCTAAAAACTCAATCATGAGTGTGTTTTTCGGTGCGGATATTCCCGTTTCAGAGGTTACTTTGGAAGAAATGGATCAACTTAAGAAAGATTTCGCCGAATGCGCCAAAAAGGTTAAATTATCTGGATTTGATTGTCTGGAACTTCACTGTGCCCACGGTAATGTGAATCTTCTTGCCGGTTTCATCTCCCCTTTTTCCAATCGAAGAACGGATCAATATGGCGGAACCTGGAAAAACCAACTCCGCTATCCAATGGAAATTATTGAAGCCATTCGAAAATCCGTAGGAAACGAATTCCCCATTTTCGTGCGGATCAGTGCCGATGAACTTTTAGGCCCAGAAGGAATCACCCTTGACGATACCCTGAAATATGTGGTTCCCATGCTGGAAGACGCCGGTGTCGATTGTATCGACGTCAGCATGGGCTCCCAGACCCACAACCCGAACAACATCCCCACCGTGTATGTCCCCCGGGGACATTACATCTATCTTGCGTCCAAAATTAAACAGGTGACCCGATTGCCGGTTATTGGTGTCGGCAGAATATTAGATCTCAAAATGGCGGAAAAGTTCTTGGATGGCGACATGGTGGATATTATCTGTTTGGGGAGACAACTGATTGCCGATCCCGAAACACCCAAGAAATATTTTGAAGACAGGCCGGAAGATATCCGAAAATGCATCTGTGATTCACCATCTCCCCCGACTCATCCCGGTACGTGTACTGCCCTGTGTACGGTAAATCCTACACCACCCATCATGGGTGCATGTGATTCGGTCATACCTGCCAAAAAGGCTAAATCGGTATTAGTGGTTGGCGGAGGCGTCGCAGGAATGGAAGCAGCGAGAATCTCAGCGTTGCGCGGCCACAACGTCATTTTAATGGAAAAAGAAGGACGGTTGGGAGGTCATGTCGATATTCTGGCAAACAATCCTTTAAATTTTGAATTCAGAAACATTATCGAATACTTAACCGCCCAAATGCATAAACTCAGTGTTAACGTGAGGGTTTGCAAAACAGTAACCGCCACAGACATAAAAACAATAAATCCGGATATCGTTATTCTCGCCACCGGCTCGACCATGGCCATTCCAAAAGCCGTTCGAGAAAAACCTTACGCGATCACCCATATCGATGCCCTTCAAAATATTAACGCAATAGGACAAAATGTGGTGATCCAGGGATTGGGATATGGATCGGAGTTGGCGATTTTCCTTGCAGAAACCGGCAGGAAGGTAACGCTTTTCGGCAAAGGCAAAGAAATCGCCGTGAACCTGCCGGCAACCCGAAAACTCGCCGTCCTCAAAAGATTAACCGAATCAGAAGATCTTGCCAGAGGTAATGGAGAGATCCCCATAACGGATAAGTCGAACCCAACCGTATTGACGGAAATTACACTTAAGGATATGTCACCAAGGACAATTGTCGTGATGGATAAATCGGATAATGAAAAACACTTGGCCTATGATACGTTTGTCGTCTCTATGGGGAGGAAGAGTAATGACGAGCTGTATCTTGAGCTAAAAAATTCGATATCCGAGACCTACCGGATCGGAGATGCTAATAAGGTTGGCGAGATATTCGAGGCCATGAAGGCGGCCAATGAAATCGGCCGTCAAATTTGACCATGCAAAGAAAGAGGTGCCCCATGGAAAATAAAGAGAAACTCCGTTGAAATCCGATCAGCCAAAAAGAATAGTATTATGAAAAACAAAAATCGTTTAGAGGAAAGCAACCGATGAACAGCGATGTCTGGATATTCGCGGAGCACAAAGAGGGAGAGTTTTTAGAAACATCTCTGGAATTGATCTGTGAAGGAAAACGATTGGCGGACCTATTGAAGGCGGAGCTCTGCATCATTCTTTGCGGACATCATATAAAAACGTTGGCGGAAAGTCTTTCACAATACGGTGCAAAAACCGGGTTTCTAGCAGATCATGAAGTTTTAGAGCAATACCGGCCTGATCTTTACACAGCGGTATTAGCGGGTTTAGCCAAAGATCATGATCCCGGCATCTTTCTTTTGGCTTCAACAGTTGTCGGCCAGGATCTCGCCCCCCGGATTGCCGCAAAGCTTGGGATATGTATGGTGCCAAATTGTGACAAATTACAAATATCCGAAGAGGGATTACTCCTCCAAACCAGGCTGACGCATCAAAATAAAGTTCACGTTACGGTGGCATGTCCCGAAGTAAGGCCCCAAATGGCCACGGTTACTCCCGGAATCGCAAAAATCAAAAAATCCGGCGTGTCTCAAGGGATAGAAATCGTTTCCATAGATCCCACGGATTATATAAAACCGGAAATGGAAAAAATTAAAATAACAGGGTATATTAAGGCCGATCCCAAAACAATTGATATTTCGGATGCCGAACTGATCATCAGTGGCGGCAAAGGTGTTAAAGATGAAAAAAGTTTTCAGCTGATCGAAGACCTGGCTGATGTTTTGGGAGCGTCGATAGCCGGATCTCGCGTTGCGGTTGATAATCAATGGGTCGGCAGAGATCGCCAGATCGGGCAATCCGGGAAAACAGTTTCCCCCGGCCTGATGATATCATGCGGCATATCCGGCGCCAGTGCCCATACATTCGGCATGCGTGACACCAAAACTTTAATTGCCATTAATAAAGACAAAGCAGCTCCTATAATGAAACTTGCGGATCTGGGGGTAGTGGGAGATCTTCATGAGATATTGCCGGAGTTGATCAAACGGTTAAAAGAGACAACAAAATGAGGGTTTAAATGAATTTGAATCATCCTGCCGCCGCTTCCTATTTCGGACTTTCCGGATATTATATAACCTGGATGATTTTGATGGCAGGATTATCCGTTTTTTGCTTCATCATTTTCAAGCGATTTAAATTGATCCGTATAGGAAAACCGGACCCGCGCTATACAGACATTGGACAACGAGTTTCCGGGTTGATAAAAGATGGTTTCCTCCAAAGGCGACAACCCCGTTATCGTATGGCCGGGATACTGCATATCATAATTTTCTGGGGCTTTATCGTATTGGGATTGCATTCCACTGACCTTTTGATAAGTGGTTTGTGGCCCGGTTACGCGTTTCCTTTTATGGGTGGACTATTCGGTTCGGTTTACAACAGTGTTAAAGACCTTTTTGTTCTCATCGTCCTTGCCGCCAGTATGGTCGCCATTTATAGAAGGGCTGTAATTAAACCCCACCGTTATCAAGACAGCCATCAATTTGAAGCCTATCTTGTGCTTTGCCTCATCATATTTTTAATGATCACCGATATGTTCTACGAAGGCAGCAGATTGATTCTCGAGCATTCCACCGGTGGCTTCCTTGTAGCGGCCCAATTGTCAAAAATTACGCTATCCGGTGCAAGCCATGATGCTTTAGAATCCGTAAATCGTTTTAGTTACTGGCTGCACATTTTAACCTTTTTCTTTTTTCTAAACCTGCTGCCGCTGTCCAAGCATTTTCATATTATCACGGCTCTCCCCAATGTGTTTTTTAAGAAGATCAACCGAGGCGCCCTGAAACCGCCCCGCTGGGGTATTAAGGACATTGATCAACTCGACGCAGTGGGCATACAGACCTATCGTGATTTCACCTGGAAACAGATTCTGGATTTTTTTACCTGTACCGAGTGTGGGCGATGTACGGACAATTGTCCGGCAAATGCCGTGGACAAGCCTTTATCTCCTAAAACGATATCCATGAAATTAAGAGACTTCGGATATCAGAACAGTCCCCTGTTTTCAAACGGAAATATCGAGAACGCTTTGATCTTGGGAGAGGTTATCCAAGATGAGGAATTGTGGGCCTGCACGACCTGCGGTGCCTGTGAGGAAGAATGCCCGGTATTTATTGAATACATTGATAAAATAGTGGATTTAAGGCGCTGGCGGGTTTTGATGGAAAGTAAATTCCCCCGTGAAATTGAACAGGCCTATCGAAAAATGGAAATTTATGGTGATATTTGGGGGATGGGCGCGGCCTTAAGAAATGATTGGGCAAAAGGTTTAAACCTAAAAACCGTTCAAGCGGATGCCGACATAGATGTTCTATATTGGGTTGGTTGTGCCGGCGCCTTTGACAGCCGTTCTCAACAGGTGTCGGTTTCGTTTGTTAAGCTTCTGCAAAAGGCCGGTGTAAATTTTGGAATATTGGGGAAGGAAGAAAATTGTTGCGGAGATTATGCCCGGAGAACCGGTAACGAATACCTTTTTGAGATCCTGGCTAAAAAAAACATTGAAACATTCCATAAATATGACATTAAAAAAATTGTGGCCACCTGCCCCCATGGTTATAATACACTGAAAAATGAATATTCCCGGTTGGGCGGGAAATTTGAAGTCATTCACGCAACTGAGTATATCTTTCAACTGCTTGACGAGAACAAGCTATCATTGAATAAGGAATTAAACAAAGCCATCACCTATCACGACCCTTGCTATTTGGGGCGGCATAACGGTATTTATGAGATACCGAGAAAGATAATATCTTTAATTCCGGGCGCTAAAATGGTTGAGCCGGAGAAAAATAAAGACAAAAGCTTTTGTTGTGGCGCCGGAGGCGGGCATTTTTGGATGGAATCTTCCGGTCAACGGATAAACGAATTGAGAACAGACCAGATACTGGAAAAGAAACCGGAAATCATTACTACCGCTTGCCCGTACTGCCTGATAATGCTGGAAGACGGCATAGCGTCAAAAGAGATGAAAGGCCAAGTTCTTGTAAAGGATATTGTCGAAATTGTTTCAGAAATGATTTAGGATTATGGATTATGGTGGTGTTATGAACGTTATCGTATGCGTCAAACAGGTTGCTCATATATATATTCAGAGCGGATTCGATCCAAGCACCAAGGATATCGTAACCGACGGTCTCGTCTATAGGGTCAATCCATATGATGAAACCGCCGTAGAGGAAGCCATAAGAATAAAGGAGAAATCCGGCAAAGGTGAAGTGACCGTTATCACCATCGGGCCGCCACGGGCTGAAGAAACATTAAGATGGTGTTTGGCCATGGGAGCGGATAACGCCGTCCATATCGTTAAAGATGGCGCAGAAAAACAGGATCCTTGGATGACGGCTTCGATTTTGGCCGACCGTATTAAGGAAATGGAGTATGACTTATTGCTCTTCGGTAAAAAGGCAATTGATGATGAAATGGGACAGGTCGGTATTTTTGTTGCGGAATTACTGGGCCTGCCGGCAGTTTCAGCGGTGGCCAAACTTGAGCTGACGGATGTGAACAAGGCCCTTATTCAAAGGTCCTTGGAGAAGGGAAACCGGGAAGAAGTCGATTGTCCGATTCCGGCTGTTTTTACGGTTGAAAAAACATTAAACCGCCCCAGATATCCCACTTTTCCAGCCCGAAAAGCGGCACGAACAAAACCGATTCAACAACTGAGAGTAACACGTATGGATGAATCTCTTTCAGATCCCCAGATGAATATCGTCCGCCTCGCACCACCAAAGCTAAGGCCCAAAAAAATTCTCTCGCCGGATAGCAACCTTTCCGCAGCCGCCAGGATCAATTTTGTCATGACCGGCGGTATGGGTCAGAAAAAAGGCGGCGTGGTCGGGGGTGATCCCAAACAGTTGGTGACCGGTATTATCGATTTCTTAAAAGAAAAAAAGGTGATCGGTACATAAATATTATCCTTATAACCTTCAAGGAGGAGAAGACCCATGGCTGACATTTCAGGAGGCGTTTTAGCGGCAAGGATGCTGAAAGCTGAAGGCATCGAATACGTGTTTAGTCTTGTCGGAGGGCATATTTATCCCATTTTCGATGCCTGTGTGGATGAAGGGATCAAAATCATCGATGTCCGTCATGAAGCGGCGGCGGCACACATGGCGGAAGGCATGGCGCTGGTTACCGGTAAACCGGGAGTTTGTTTGGTGACCGCCGGTCCGGGATTTACCAACGCGCTTACAGGCGTCGCCAATGCCCAGGCAGCCGGAAGTCCTATCTTATGCATTTCCGGTCATAGTGCCATTCCGGAATTTGATACGGGCGCACTACAAGACATGAATCAGATCGATATCATCAAACCAATGACAAAATATTCCCGTGCCGTCTATCAAACCGAACGTATCCCCGAATACATGGCTGCTGCCTTTAGACATAGCCTGAGCGGGAATCCGGGTCCGGTCTATTTAGAAATCCCCATGGATGTCCTTTACAATCAGGTGGACGAATCCAACATAAAGATGCCTCAACAGTATCGTGCAACAGCTGCGCCTTGCGGAGATCCCAAAGAAATCGATAAAGCTTTGGAACTTTTAAAATCAGCCAAAAGACCGGTAATCATTGCCGGAGGCGGTGTATGGTGGGCACAGGCCCATGAGGGGCTTAAAGCATTTGTTGAAAAATCCGGCATACCGGTGTTTACTCGGAATGCCGGCCGGGGGGTCATATCCGATGATCACCCTTTGTGTTTTGGCCCTTTTGCCCGTTCAGGCCTGTTTAAAGCGGATGTGGCCCTTGTTATCGGCACCCGGTTTACCTTTACCTTGGACGCGAAACAATTTCCGGCGGAACTGAAAATGATTCGAGTGGACATCGATCCAACCGTTATCGGCCATAGCAGGGATGTTGAAGTCGGTATTGTGGGAGACGCCAAAATGGTGATCGGGCAGCTCATTGAGGGAATACAACCGGAATCGTATGATGAATGGGTCAAAACCTTGCAAAAATCCGAAACCGATCGTCATGACCGTATGAAACCCTTGACTGAATCCGATCAAACCCCCATGCACCCGTTACGGTTGTGCCAAGAAATACGGCGATTCATTGACGAGGATACCATTGTATGCATGGATGGCGGAGACATTTCGGTTTTTGGCGCCATGAGTCTGCCGACCTATCATCCCGGGCAGCAACTGGCGAACGGGTCCACGAGTTTCGGATGTCTGGGTGTGGGGCTTCCCTTTGCCCTTGCCGCCAAACTGGCAAAACCTGATAAAAAAGTAATCCTGCTGACCGGAGATGGAAGTTTCGGACTTAACGCCATGGAGTTTGATACGGCCGTAAGACATAACCTCCCCATTGTTTGTGTCATCGGAAATGACGGCTGCTGGGGTATGATTAAGCATTCGATAACAAAATTCTATGATGCCGACAGGATCGTCGGATGCGACCTCCCTATCCAAAAATATGAAAAGATCGTGGAAGCGATGGGGGGTTATGGAGAACAGGTTGAAATACCATCTGAGATCGCTCCGGCCATTGAACGGGCATTTTCATCGGGGAAACCCGCCTGCGTAAACGTATTTGTCGATCCGACAGTGGGTTCGAAAAAATAGAAGCATGCGAGCAGCCTATCAAAAAGTCCGGGGTTTAGTGCAGCGTCGATCACCAAGTGTCGATGCAGGGCCGCTTTTTTTGTGTACGCGGTGCCGGCGAGGGTACCGACTGCAACGCCCGGGTCACCCAATATCGTGAGTCTGCCGGATCAATCACATCGTCAATCTCGAAGTGTGATGCCGTGTTAAGGGCTTTGCCGTGCTCGTAAGCTTTTGCCACCATATGTTCAAACAGCTCCTTGCGCTCCTCGGGGTCCTCGATTGCCGCAAGTTCCTTGCGGAAACCCAGCTTCACCGCTCCCTCGAGTCCCATACCGCCAAACTCCCCGGTGGGCCAGGATACCACAAAAAACGGAGCCTTGTGACTGCCCCCGGCCATGGCCTGTGCACCAAGCCCGTAAGATTTACGCAGCACAATCGTTAGATATGGGACGGTTAAGCTTCCGCCGGTCACAAACATGCGGCAACAGTGGCGTACCAACGCCGTCTTCTCGACTTCAGGGCCGACCATGATGCCCGGGGTATCACATAGGAATAGTATCGGAATGTCAAAGGCGTCGCACAGCTGCATAAACCTGGCCGCCTTATCCGCCGCAGGGCTGTCGATTGCGCCCGCCAGATGTATAGGATTGTTGGCAATCACGCCCAACGGACGGCCCTCTATCCTAATAAAAGCGGTCACCATACCCAGCCCGAAGTGCCGGCGCAATTCCAGCACCGAGCCGTTGTCCGCCAGTGTCTCGATAACCGACCGTACGTCATATATACGCAGTCTGTTCTCCGGAATGATCCCGCGCAGCAGCCTCTGATCAACACACTCCCACTGGTTAATCGGCCCCTGAAAGTACGATAAGTATTGTTTGGCCATGCGCACCGCCTCGACCTCGTCCTTTACAGCAATATCCACCACACCATTCGGCACCTGTATACTTATCGGTCCGACCTCTTCCGGGCGAAACACGCCAAGCCCGCCCCCTTCTATCATCGCCGGACCGCCCATGCCGATACTGGAGTTCTCCGTCGCAATTACGACGTCACAGCAACCGAGCAACGCCGCATTCCCCGCAAAACACCTGCCGGAGTTGATTCCCACAAGCGGCACAAGTCCGCTCAATCTTCCAAAAAGGTGAAACGCCATGCAATCGAGGCCGGCCACGCCGAACCCATCGGTATCACCCGGCCGTCCACCACCTCCCTCGGTGAAAAATACCACAGGGACGCGCCATTGCTCTGCAAGTTCGAACATTCGATCCTTCTTTTTATGGTTCTTCATGCCCTGGGTTCCGGCGAGAACCATGTAATCGTATGACATGACAACGCAACGTGCTTTTTCGACGCCAAAGAAGTCTCCATTCACACAACCGATCCCGGTAATCAACCCGTCGGTCGGGGTGTTCTCAATCAAATCCGCCATAGACCGCCTTTGCCGCTGGCCGGCAATTACCAACGAGCCGTATTCAATGAATGTTCCCGGATCACACAGGTCTGATATATTCTCGCGCGCGGTTCGCTGCCCTCTCTTTCTTCGCCGTTCCACCTTATCCGGCCGCGCGGCGTCGAGTGTAATTTCATGACGCTGATACACCTCTGCAAGATCGGAACGCACCTCATCCAGGTCAGCCTGAGATAACCCCGCCGTCTCTGCCAACTCTACCTCGCGCTCCTCGATAAAGGCGAGCGGGTTACCTTCAAACACCGTGTCGCCCTCTGCCACAGCCAGCCGCAGGATTATACCGCCGGCTTCGGCCCTGATAACATGCTCCATCTTCATGGAATTCATCACCATGACCTGCTGGCCTTTGCGCACCAGCTCGCCTTCATGCACATCGATGCTTACGATTGTGCCCTGCATAAGCGCCTTCATTACCACGCTGTTTTCCAACCCCGTCATGTCGTAAGTCTCAGAAACCCGGGCGGTACCGTTCACCTCTGGTGTGGTCGCTACGCTGATATCACCCTTGCCATATGCCAAAACAGCCAGAGGGTCTGTTCCATCCACCTTCGCACCGGCGCGGGGCTGTTTCGCTGAATGGTCAACGAAAAGCCGCTGATGAGTGGCGTTGTCAGGGGCAACAAGTTCCGCGATGTGGTCCTCCACAAAACCGGTATAGATACGATTGGCAACGAATTCAGGATGTTTCAGCAAATTCTGTAGAAACGGTATATTGGTGTGAACGCCTTCGACTTTGAACTCACAAAGCGCACGATACGTTCTTTTGACGACATCGGTAAAATCCGGCGATGTCGAACGTCCGATTAGCTTGGCCAGCAGAGAGTCAAAGTTGGGATTGGTTTGATAGCCGACATAACCGTGCGTATCAGTCCGCACACCTCGACTTGATGACACCTCGAATGCGGACAGTGTCCCGCCTGACGGCCGTGCCATACCGTCTTCGTCCATGGTTTCCATGTTGATGCGAACCTGGATTGCAAACCCCTGCGGAACGGGCACATCAGACTGCTCAAACCCCAGCTCCGCCAGGGAGCTTCCCGCGGCCAGCTGAAGCTGGGTCTTTACGAGGTCGATGTCCATCACTTCTTCCGTCACGGTATGCTCAACCTGCAGCCTGGGGTTGGCCTCAATAAACGCGTATGTTGCATCATCGCGCATTGCGTCAATCTCAACCAAAAACTCAAAGGTACCGATATTTTGGTAGTGCACGGCTTCGGCCAGCCGGATAGCATCCGTAGTGAGTCGCGCGCGCAAGCCTGTTGACAATCCGGGGCACGGTGCTATCTCAACCAGCTTTTGATGCTGCCTCTGGATACTGCATTCGCGCTCTCCAATCTGGCTTACGGCGCCGGACCCGTCACCGATGACCTGCACTTCGATATGCCTGGCTCTCGTCATCAGCTGCTCCACATATACATCGCCGTTTCCAAAGGCCTGCAACGCCTCCGACTGGCAGCGAGTATAAGCATCCTTGAGTTCCTCGGGACAAAACACCGACCGCATGCCACGGCCGCCACCGCCGGCCACCGCTTTGATCATTATCGAACCGCCATCCCCTAGTGACGTTAAAAACGCCTTGGCTTGATCAAGGCTCGTCCGACCCGTTGTGCCTGACAGTAATGGCACTTTACAGCGCTCAGCGAACGTCCGCGACCGTGATTTGTCACCGAATATCTCAAGCGTCTCCGCGCGTGGTCCCACAAAAGTGATTCCTTCCTCAGCACACCGCCGGGCAAATGCTGCATTCTCACTCAGAAAACCATAGCCCGGATGGATGGCGTCACAGCCGCTCTCTTTTGCGACAGCCAGAATCTGTTCAATGTTCAGATAGGCGGCAACGCCCGTACCCTGCAATGGGTAGGCCTCGTCCGCCCTGCGCGTGTGGAGTGAGTTAGCGTCGTCCTCCGAGAACACCGCCACCGAACGGACGCTTAATTCAGCAGCCGCGCGCATGATTCGCAAGGCAATTTCACTTCGATTGGCAACTAGTAGATTCATAGGCGTTTACTTTCTAAGAATTGATTTGATAAAATTTTATAGTCTTATTTGTTGTTTCCAAAGCCGAGTTTCTTCATCCGGCTGTATAACGTTGTCCGTTTGATTCCCAATACATCACCCGCACCGCCGGAACCCCCGATCTTACCGTCTGTCTTATCCAGCACATATCGAATATACCGCCGTTCAAGTTCTTCCAACGTCGGCATATCGGCAAATATTTGAGATTCGGACTTTGCACTAAAAGAGACTTTGTCCCGAGGTATGGAAAAATCAGGGAAAGCGCCGGTTTTCAAGGGACTAAAGTCTAATCGCTCGTTCTTGGATAATAAAACGGTCCGCTCAATTACATTTTTTAATTCCCTTACATTGCCCGGCCAGGGACAGGAAGTCAGTACCGCCATATCATCGGGTGATAGACTGAGATTTTCTTTATTATGTTTTAAGGCATATTGGGACAAAAAATGTTTCGCCAGCATCACAATATCATCCTCCCTTTCCCTGAGCGGCGGAATCACAATCGGCATCATATTGAGCCGGTAAAACAGGTCCTGCCGGAAATGACCCGAACTTACATCTACTTCTAAATTCCGGTTGGTAGCGGCAATCAAACGAAAATCAGCTGTAAGGGTTCGTGTCCCTCCCACCCTTATAAATGTCTTTTCTTGCAAAACCCTTAACAGTTTAACCTGGAAAGATAAAGGGATTTCACCAATTTCATCCAGCAATAAGGTCCCATTACGGGCCAATTCTATGCGCCCGCGCTTTTGATTGTCGGCACCGGTAAACGCGCCTTTTTCATAACCGAATAACTCGCTTTCCAATAAAGTTTCCGGAATCGAAGTAAGGTCAACGACCTCAAAGGGACCTGATTTTCGCTGACTCATGTTATGAATCTTCTGGGCCAACAGTTCTTTCCCGACACCGGTTTCGCCCTGAATTAAAATTGTCGTGTCGGTTGCCGCTATCTGTTCCACCTGAGAAATTAATTGAATCATAACCTGGCTTTGAAATACCATCTCTTCTCTTTCTAACTGCTCGATCTGAAATGATTGGGCAGAGGTCCATATACTCGTCTCTTTTTTCAGACGATTATAATCGATAACCCGTTCAATGTGATCGTTCATAAATTTCCCCATCTGCTCCATTAACGTATCGTCGAGCAAGTCAAAGTTATTTTCAAGATAGATATTGTCGAAATAGAAAACACCTTGAATATTCCTGCCTTTCATCATTGGGAGGCAGAAGACTTCTCTTACCGGATAACTATCAAGCGACCGATTGGCCGTATCCATTTGTTCTACAATTGGCAGTCTTGTTTTAACCACTTTCCGGATGATCCTTAGGCTGGGATCAAAATCAACGTCCGTCACATCATATGAGGTCATATTATACCCGGCCAGAAGCGTCGGTTGTTGAAAATCGCTGCTCGCGTCAAAACGAATAATTCCGCCTCGCTCCGCAGAAAAAAGCCTGCAGGCGTACTTTAGTGTCTGGGTTAATATTTGATCCACATTTTCACTATACGACTGGGATTCGAATATCTTCATGAGTCGATAGAGAAAATCCTGATAATTATTTTTTATTTTTAAGGCCTTATCTTCTTTCTTCAATAAAAATTTTAGGTCCTCTGGAAAAAACATGTCATTGTATGCAGATAAATTATCATAGGCTTTGCGTACTAATAACCGGGCTTTGGATTTATTTTCTTCACGAAGCTCCAGGCGCGCCATCTCTAACCAGGTTTTGGCCAGTTGAATCGGATCACCGGATAAATTAAGATATTTTTCACTATCAGCAAGAAAAGACCTGATTTGTGTGGTTTGTCCTCCCCGGCCCATTGCTTCCCTGGCCAGAAGCCGAAATGCAGCCCCTTTTGTATGGATGTTCGGTGCTTTCATGATCCAGGATATTTCATCTTTAAAATTGAGTCGCGGATGAGGCGGAGAAGACTTTTCAATTTCAAATACCATTTCAAGAATAGAAGGCGCTGTGTATAGCCTGAGAAATTCTTCCGTCTCGCCGATAGAGATGTCCTGATCCAACCTTTTACGCGCTTTATCAATTTGACCTTCCAGGAAATATTGGTACGTCAAACTTCCATCGGCGATGGAAAGGGCAAAAGAATTATGCGTCTGAATGGCCTCTTGCCTGGCAATTTCAAGATGAAAAGCGGCTGCCTTTTTCTTATGGATCATCTGTAATACGGCACCCAAAACGGCCCGAATATTGGTTGCCAGCGCATCTTGAGCCCTGGCTTTTGCAAGCCGCCGTGAACGTTCAAGCCCGCCGATGGCATCGTGAAAATATCCCAAATTGGCGACGCAATATCCCAGTAAAAAGGGCATGGGCAATGGCCCAATAGTCATGCTCTCTACCCCGAAATAATCATAGTCAAGGACGGCGCGTTCCAGATGGGGTTCGGCTTCTTTAAACATTCCCTGCAGGAAGAAATTGAGCCCCAAAAACGCTGCGGAACGGCTTAATATATCTTCATCTCCCAACTCTTCAACCTCTTTTAATCCGGCAGAAAGGGCTTTTATAGACTGGTCATGCTGTCTGGCAATATGAAGAAATATAGAGAGATTCAAATTGATCAGCGAATGAGAACGCCTATCTCCCAGATGCCGGGCCAAGGTCCGGGCTTTCTTTAAAAACCGGGGGAGATCCATAAATCCTTTTCCCAATGCAAAGCAAAGATCGGACAACTTTAAGGTGGCTGATATAAAGAGTTCATTCTGTTCGGGATTGTCTGAAATATCATAAAGCTGCTTTACCACATTCCAAAGATGCTGCATGGCAAGATGTTGATCTCCTTCGTTTAGAGCCTTTCGTGCCTGGTCTATTTCGAGCTCGGCAATATCTCGGCTTCGCCCGGTTTGTACCAACAATTTTGCCACGACTTTCGGACTTATTTGACCGATGATGTTCATTTCATAAATACGATCGAGAAGAATTGATAATCTGTTCGGACTATGCATCATCTTAAGCTCGTTGATAGCGGCCGGGGAGAGTTCCGATGAAATGCAAAATTTATTCGATTCAACTTCTTTAATCATGGCCGGCGTTTGGTTTCTTCCCAGCAAATCCAAAAAAGGGGCCGGCAATATGGGGGAAAGCTCTCCGGCAATCTCTAAAGAAACCGGTTCTTCAAGCACGTGCAAAACCGTTAAAAAATCACATTGTTCCTGTGACAAATCCGGCAAACCAGTATTCATATGAACCTCTCCTGAATTTCTGTTTAATTTATTTCAAGTTTCGCACCCTAAAATTGCTGAAAAGCAACCTGTTTTAAGGGGAGTGAATGGTATTTTTAAAGAAAATTACAGCTGATCCTATTTTTTATGAAATCAAAGCTTAACATTTTTCATGGAAGCGGCTTTCCACAACCAGACATTGATGTAAAAAGGATTTGCTTTAATTTCAGGGTTCGAAACTTAAGGTAACAATTATAAATTATTAAATCACAACAATCAAGGAAATAGTCTATTTAACGACATTATAAGTTGATATATAGACATGATTTGTTGATTTAACGACTATGACTAGAAATCGATGCCATATCACAACCCGTTCACCAAACCGTTTTAAATTATTTTTTCCTATTATTTTCAATGAGTTAAATTATTTTTTTCCCATAGGCTCAATGATCCTGCAGTAACAAATATAAATTGGCATAAAATGTGCTAAAATAATTATGTTATCTAAATTCCCAATCTCTGCCTGACACGATCAAAGTAAAAATTTGTTTAAACATAAAGAACGTGGTCCTCTGGGCCAGGATACTTCACTTACGACTCACAAAC
>JAUXEW010000147.1 GCA_030620375.1 Desulfobacteraceae bacterium
CCACCCGCATAACGGGAAAAAAGGGGGGCACGCCAGTGCCTCAAAGTTTCAGTTTTATCCCGGTGCGAAGCACCGGGTTTTTTTAAAACAAATAAAAACGATTCATATGATTCTCTATATATTTTTCATGCCGGTTTTGTATATTGAGGGTGCTTTTTTGTATTTTCACTTTGGGATTGTCGGCTGCAAGGAAACTTTATAACAATCAAAATATATCATTCTTTCTCATCCGGATCAACCGTAATGGACAGCGCATATGGAAACACAAATACATCCAAAATTATTGATTTTCTGAAAGATAATGAGAAGATAGATGTTCCAATCCGAGAGATGGATTAAGGCTTCAAACACACCAATGGCCAGTGATTTTTGTTACCCGCTTGACCTATAATTAAATTGTGTTATTATCTATCACCTAACTTGAAAACGCTCAGATTAGGTACCCGTTATATGATCTTTACCCAATGCCCTGAAAACTCATAAATATTAATCAATAATTTATTCGGCGTCTGTATCATTTCAGAGAAGTAAACGCCATTTTGAGGCTCATCCCGCATGTGACCTTTTGTTCTTACCCCGGTAAATAGTTACACATAAACCATTTGTTTAAAAGCGGAGGGAAAATAGAATGATTATTGACGTGCATTATCATCAGATCCCCATTATGCCTGAAGAATTGATAGCAGAAACGTTGAAGGACCCGATTCGAGCCGCAAAATTTATGGGGCTAACAGTAGATATGGAAGCGCTCACCGCAAAGGCCAAGGAATATTGGTCGGATCCTGACGGAGAGAAGCTCATGACGGCAATGGATGAATCCGGGATCGACTTTACGGTAATCTGCGCTATTGACAATGCGGGTAGTGATCTGATTACGCGAGAACTGGTCCTGATGCAGAATCAAATGGTGGGAGCGGTCGCGCAAAAATATCCTGACCGGGTAATGGCTCTCGCCGGAGTAGATCCCCGGCGGCCCGACGCTACTGATTTGCTCCGTCAGTGCTTTAAAGAATTCGGGATGCAGGGGCTTAAATACCACGCCGATTACGGCTATGATCCCGCGGGGCCGGAATCTTACAAATTGCTCGAAATTGTGGAAGAAAATGAAGGGATCCTTTTGAGTCATACCGGTCCGCTCGGTCCACCCGCACGGCCCAAATATGCAGAGCCCATGCTTTTGGCGGATATCGGGGTTGATTTCCCTGGGATCAAGGTTATCGCCGCACATATGGGCTACATCAATTGGCGTTCCTGGGCATCTCTTGCAGCCCACCAGCCGAATCTTTATGGCGATCTGGCCGCATGGGACACTTATGCATTCAGTGCTTATGAACTGTTTTGCCGTGAATTACGAGATATTATCGACTTCGTTGGCGTTGAAAAGATTCTGTTCGGGACCGACGATCCCATTACCAAGGTCATCCGACCGACTAAGGATTGGGTCCAGCTAATTAAAGACCTGCCAAAGCATGCACCCAGTGGAATCAACTTTACCGAAGCGGAGGTAAAGGCCATTCTTGGCCAAAATGCAGCCAAAATTTTAGGATTTAGTTAGACGTCTATGCCAAACAAAACCCCCAACCAATCAAAAGGCATTAATCCGTTCGGTGACTTGATCGGACTAGAATTTACGAAATTGGAAAAAGGTGCCAGCCAGTGCAAACTGAAGATAAGTGAGAACCTGTTAAATCCGCATAAGGTCATGCATGGCGGTGCAATTTATACTATGACCGATACAGGAATGGGCGCTGCCGTATATTCTTACTTAGATGAAAAAGAGCTATGCTCAAGTTTGGAAATCAAAATCAGTTATTTAAAGTCCGTCAAGTCCGGAATCCTTACCTGCGATACAAAAATGATCCATAAGGGGAAGCATGTCGCTTTTTTGGAATCAGTAGTAAAAGACAGTAATGAACAGCTTGTTGCCACAGCAACGGGCACTTTTTATCTGTTCAAATCTTTAAAAACTGATCCATAGGAGAAAAGTATGCGAAGAGATATTAAAAAAAGCGTTGCTGGTATCATGAAACGATGGGTATTAAAACGGATTTTTATTATCGGGCTTCTTTTGACTATCGTTGTTATCGGTTGGTTTTTAAGTTTGTTCTGGTCGGCCGGGCAGTTTAAAATCATTGAACCGCACTATGCCGGAAAATGTGCTAAAATACCGGATATAATCGGCGCCGAAGATATTACGATTCACCCGATAACGGGTATGGCTTATATATCCGCTTGTGACCGCCGTGCGGTTAGTGACGGACATCCCGGCAAGGGAGGCATTTATGGATACGATTTAAATGCCACAACACCCGAGCCGGTTAACCTGACCCCTGGTGCTGGTGAAGATTTCCAACCCCATGGCATCAGTCTGTATGTGGGTAAAGACGGGCATGATGTTATATTTGTTATTAATCATGAGGGAGGGAAGGATCGAATTGAAATATACGATCTGGTTGATGGCGGACTGTCTTTGCGGAAAACCGTATCCGGCCCGATGGTCGTATCACCTAATGATTTGGTTGCCGTAGGGCCGAACCGCTTTTATTTTTCAAATGATCACCGTTATGTTTCCGGATTGATGCGGATGCTTGAGGATTATTTAAAGCTACGACTTTCAAATGTTGTTTTTTTTGACGGCGCTCGTTTTGTCGAAGCGGTTTCCGGAATTGGATATGCCAATGGGATTAACGTCAGCAGAGATGGAAAGAAGGTCTATTTATGCGGTACCACCGAACAGTCCTTGCACATTTATGGTCGCGATCCGGCAACCGGAGAGCTGATGCTTAGAGAAAAAATCAAACTCGGTACCGGGGTTGACAACATTGAGGTCGACTCTGCGGGCGGATTATGGATCGGGGCACACCCGCAACTCTTGACTTTTGTTCGGCATGCCCGGGATCGGGCCAAGATTTCACCTTCCCAGGTGCTATACCTCTCAGCAAAAGCGGAAGTGGGTTACGACATCAAGGAAGTTTACTTGAATGCCGGCGGAGAGGTGTCCGGCTCAAGTGTTGCAGCGGTTGGAAATAGCCGAATGTTGATCGGTGCTGTTTTTGATCGGGGATTCCTGGATTGCCGGGAATGAAGGCTTGTGACTAACTCGCAACGTCGTTTCCTTTGACCCTGGATAGTCCGGCTCAACCGGTATCCGATCTCTGCATGGTTGGGAAAGACCAGGAATCATCCGTCTTGATATGGAGTTTAGGAGGCCAAACCATATGGAACAGGCGCTATCAGGATTTAGGATTGTCGATTTCAGCAATTACATTGCTGGACCTTATGCTGCCATGCTGTTGGCGGAGCAAGGCGCAGAGGTTATTAAGGTGGAGCGGCCAACCGGCGATCCATACCGCGGTAAGCCGGGGTTTTTAGTATGGAATCGAAGTAAAAAAGGCATCACCCTGGACTTGAAGACGGAGGATGGTCAGCGGGTGGCGCAAGAGTTGGCAAAAAGCGCTGATGTCGTTATTGAAAGCTTTCGTCCGGGTACTGCCGATCGTCTGGGCATTGGGTTTGATACGATTCATGGGCTGAATTCGCGAATTATCTATTGCGCCATTTCTGCATTCGGCCAGACGGGTCCTTACAGAGACAAGCCGGGATGGGATCCCATCGTCGCGGCATATGCCGGTGTCTATGTTGAACAGGGGGGTGGTGAAGAAAATCCTCCGCTTTACCTGGTGCTGCCGCTTCCGAGTTACTATGCTGCCTTTATGGCCGCGTTTAGCATCACGACTGCTTTATTTGCCCGTGAATTGACAGGGAAAGGGCAAATGGTGGATGTCTCTTTGTATAATTCCATTTTAGGGGCGGAAAGTATGTATATATCGGATTTTAAAGACAAAATCAGAGTCCCTGGAGCGGCCCGGTCCAATCAGCAAGGCCTGATGCCGCTGTATAAGCTCTATCAAGGATCAGACGGCAAATGGTTTTTTCTGGCGCTGGGCAATCCGACATTTTTTACCAAGTTTGCACTGGCAATGGGGCATGATGAATGGCTGATTGACCCGCTATTCGAAGGGGCCCCTTTTTTAATCCTGCCGCCACGAAATACACAGCTAATCGCTATGTTCGAAAAAATATTCGCTACCAGAACCCGGGACGAATGGATTGAATTCCTGCAAGCCGAGGATATCCCCTGTGCGCCCGCCGTTCCGGTTGAAGCATTTTTTTCCGACCCCCAGGTGATTGCCAATGAGATGGTCGTTGAGGTGGAAGAACCGGGTCTGGGGAAGGTGCGTGAGATGGGGGTGCCGATAAGGCTGAGTGTGAATCCCGGTCGTGTCAAGGGTCCGTCTCCGGGACTGGGTGAACACACAACCCATGTTTTAACCGATCTTCTCGGATACTCATCGGGGAAAATTGCCGGTCTCAAGAACCACGGTATCATTTAATCCAATCAGGGGGAATGATATGCAACCATTGGAAAGTATAAGGGTAACCGATTTTACAACGATGATCAACGGGCCTTATGCCACTATGTTGCTGTCCGACATGGGTGCGGATGTGATCAAAATAGAACCGCCGTATGGTGATTCATGGCGCGCCGTTGGCGGAGGATTTTTGGCCTGCAATCGAGGCAAGCGAGCCATCGCGGTCGATTTAAAAAAGCCTGAAGGTAAACAGGTCGTTTATGATCTCATCGCGACGTCGGATATGGTTGTGGAGAATGCCCGATGGGGTGTCTGGCACAAGCTGGGCATGGATTATGAATCTGTGATCAAAGTAAAACCGGAGCTTATCTATCTCTCTATTTTAGGGCACGGTTCCACCGGGCCGCATAGCCGGTCTCCGGGATTTGATCCGGTTCTTCAAGCCCGGAGTGGTCAAATGGTTGGTCAGGGAGGTACCGGAAAACCGCCGGTTTATCACGCAATCGCCTTAAATGACCAGGCCGCTCCTATGCTGGGTGCATACGGAGCGGTTTTGGCCCTCCTTGCACGAATCAGAAAAGGCAAGGGACAGCATATTGAGACATCTCTTACCAATGCCTCGATTGCATTGCAGTCGGGAGAATTTATGGATTATGCGGGGTTAAACCGAGCGTATCGGGGTGATACCGACCTCCGTGGCTTAAACGCCATCCAGCGGCACTATCAGGCTGCGGACGGCCGGTGGATTTTTATCTTTTGTCATTATGAGGATGACTGGCAAAAGCTTTGTAAGGCGGTCGATCTACAATCACTGCCTACTGATGCTCGATTTGAAAATCCGGAAAAACGGGCGGAAAATGACGCCGTCCTTGTTGAAATTCTTAAGCGTCCTTTTCGATATAAATCCGCCGCAGAATGGGTGACCATTTTACAGCAGGGAAACGTGCCGGTAGCTTTGGGGCAAAGTGCTGAAGATGTGCTCAAGGATCCTCATTGCCTGGAGAATGACCTCTTCGATGACCGGGAGGATCCGAATTTCGGATTGGCCCGCCTGATTGGCATAGGTCCCCGGTTCTCCGAGATGACGGGAATAATTCGACGTCCTGCGCCAATACTCGGTCAGCATACCGTAGAAGTACTAAGGGAAATGGGGTACGCCGATGAAAAAATCGTAGATCTCAAGGCCCAAAAGGTCGTCTTTGCGCCTGATGAACCGAAACAGCAACCGCAGAGCCCATAGCTTGCTACGGGCTATGTGCTCGCATTGCTTGTTCAAGAAAGGCAAAAAAAGTGCTTTAATTTTAGGTTGATCCGGAGTTTCTTCATTTTGTTTACGATCAATTGAGTTAAGCGCTATGCAACTGTATCAAAGGTCTTGTGAAAAAAATTAAGCTGCAAAACTTGAACCAATAGATTAAAACCGAACTGCGATGAGGAGGACATATGCCGAAGAAATATGCCGATTGGATAACAAACAACATTACGGATTTACTTATCGATGTAAGTGATAAAATATGGAAGTTTTCGGAAATTGGGTTAAAAGAAGAAAAATCTTCAAATTTATTGGTTGAAACATTAAGAAAATCAGGGTTTACAGTTGACGTAGGCGTAGCCGATATGCCGAGTGCCTTTGTGGCAAGTTACGGCGGTGGGAAACCCGTAGTCGCAATTTTAGGAGAGTATGATGCGCTGCCGGGACTGAGCCAGGATATCGTTCCTGTTCGGAGACCGGTAGAGAAAGGCGCCTCCGGGCATGGATGCGGTCATAACCTGCTTGGAACAGGCGCCTTAGGTGGCGTCTTGGCGATTAAGGAGGCGATTGATGCAAAAGACGCCACGGGAACCATTCGATATTATGGTTGTCCTGCCGAAGAAACGTTTAACAGCAAGGGGTATATGATTCAAGCAGGCCTTTTTAAAGACGTTGATATCTCATTGACGTGGCATCCGGGATTTGTGAACATGACTAATGAAATGAGCGCTTTGGCGATGAACTCCGTTGCTTTTAAATTTTTTGGAAGGACCGCTCATGCTGCCGGAGACCCCCAAAACGGTCGTAGTGCACTGGATGCTGTAGAACTAATGAATATCGGTGCGAATTATTTACGCGAACACATCTTAACGGATGCCAGACTCCATTATGTCATCACTAACGGCGGAGAAGCTCCCAATGTGGTACCTGCGTTTGCAGAAGTATGGTATTTTGTGCGCGCGCCTGAGCGCGAGCAAGTCGATGATATCTATGATCGATTAATTAAAATTGCTGAAGGGGCGGTATTAATGACCGAAACAAGAATGGAAATAGATTTTTTAAGCGGGACCTATAATACGAAGCACAATTCAGTGGTAAATGATGTAATCATGAGCAAGATGAAAATCGTTGGTCCCTGTAAGTTTAATGACAAAGAGCAAGCATTTGCGGAAGAGCTCCTTAAGACGATACCGGAAGGTTCGATGGATGGATATAAGCGCTTTATTCCGCCGGAGCTAATGGAAATGGCAATGGAAATACTGAGTCAACCGTTAAATGAGCTTCTACTTCCACCGCTTGGAAAAGGAAAGGTCATGCCGGGATCGACCGATGTCGCCGATGTGTCATGGGTAACACCATTAGGAGAATTTAATACTGCTTGTCATGTTATGGGTTCTCCCGGGCACTCATGGCAAAATACCGCCACCTCAGGAATGAGTATCGGTCACAAGGGGATGATAATGGCGGCCAAAGTATTGGCGTTAGCGGCCATAGAATTTATGAACGATCCGGAACGGGTTGAAAAATCACGTTTAGAATTC
>JAUXEW010000281.1 GCA_030620375.1 Desulfobacteraceae bacterium
AATCAACCAATCAACTTAATCAACCACTTACTGTAAGATTTTTTTCCGCATTCCGCATTCTCACTTTCCACTTCTCAACCATCTTCCCTCTGTATCTTTTTCCCATCCTTACCATACCTGTAAAATCCCTTCCCTACCTTTTTCCCCAGAAGTCCCCGTTCAACCATTTTTTTGATCAGATCGGATTTGGCAACCAGCTGATCCTCACCCAATGCGCGCATAGATTCGCCTACCCGGACAAAGGTGTCCAGACCGGCATTATCGGCAATCTCAAAAGGCCCGACATTCCAGCCATATCCAGCCGCATGCCCAAATCAACGTCCTGCGGAGTAACGACGCCGTCGCTGACCAGATCCACGCATTCCCGAAATGCTGCGGAAAATATGCGATTCATGACAAATCCCGGGAGGTCCTTGTGCACTTTGACCGGGGTTTTCCCCAGAGATGTGACGAACCGGACGCCCCGCTGGAAAATTTCCGCGGAAGTTTGCGCTCCTTTAACGACTTCCACCAACCCCATAAAAGGAACGGGGCCGAAGAAATGGAGCCCCAGCAGCCTCTCAGGATTCCCGGTGACCCGGGCAATACGAGTAATCGGTATGGAAGAGGTGTTGGTCGCCAGAGGCGTATGAGCGGGGGTCAGACGATCCAGATCTTTGAAGATCTCCTTTTTGAAGTCTTCCTGCTCCAGAGCCGCTTCAATAACCCAATCCGCCATCGATGCTTTTGTCAAATCATTTTCTGTGGTGATTCTTGCCAGAACTGATTGGGGAGATTCCTCTATCAAACTTTTTGAGTAGAACTTTTCCAGCGACCATTTGATCCCGCTGACTCCCTTTGCTAAGGCTTGCCGGCTCACATCCATTAAATAGACGCGATAACCTGACTGGGCGCACACCTGGGCGATACCCGATCCCATAAACCCTGCACCAACAACCAATACATTTTCCATGGCATCTCCTTTTAAATTCCGTATCGCTGACCGTGTCATCCACTACATGTAAATGAATAACGTGCAATTCATTGCACACAAATAACATTTATAAAATTAGATATATTTGTCAATAAAAAAAATAGAACTTTTCTTGGCAATATACCCACCTTCACCGCAATGACAAAATAGGCTTATCTGGTTATATATTTTATGAATTCCGGATCGGGTTGTTGAAAAAAAAACCGGGATATGATTTAAACGGTCCTTTCAATTTTAATTCTTGATCTGACGGCAAAAAGAAAGGAGAAATTTAGACCCATGGCACAAGTGATTGCAGACCGGCGGGACATTGATTTTGTTCTTTATGAACAACTAAAGGCCGATGAACTGACAAAAGTCGATCGATACAAAGATTTTAATAAAAAAACCTTTGATATGATCATCACCGAAGCGCGGAATTTTGCCGTAAAGGAATTGCTGCCGACCAATGCAGAGGGTGATAAAGAGGGGCTTGACTTTGAAAACGGCCAGGTAAAAGTCCCGCAATGTTTTCAACGTGCCTATGAACTTTATGTGGAAGGGGAATGGACATCCTTGACCGAAGACCCGGAATGGGGTGGCCAGGGGTTGCCTATCAACATATCCCAGGCGGTTGGCGAATACCTGATTGGCAGCAACTGGGCTGTGGCGAATTATGCCGGTATGGGACACGGCACCGGCAAAATGATCGATATTTTCGGTACCCAAAAGCAAAAAGACGCATTTTTAAAAAACCTTTATACGGCCAAATGGGGTGGCACCATGCTGTTGACCGAGCCCATGGCCGGTTCGGATGTCGGCGCTCTGACGACCACTGCCGTAAAAAATCCCGACGGCACCTATTCCATCACCGGAAACAAAATTTTTATCACCAACGGGGAGTATGATCTGGCGGAAAATATCATTCACCCGGTCCTGGCGAGGATTGAAGGAGATCCCCCGGGAACCAGGGGTATTTCCATTTTCCTTGTTCCTAAAACTTGGGTCAACGAGGACGGAAGTCTGGGAGAACCCAATGATGTGGTTTGCACGGGTATCGAGGAAAAAATGGGAATCCACGGCAGCTGCACCTGCAGCATGACATTGGGCGGTAAAGGCCAATGCCGGGGATTGCTTCTGGGAGACGAGCGCCAGGGGATGAAAATCATGTTCTACATGATGAATGATGCGCGGCTGGGGGTTGGATTTCAGGCCTTTAACTATGCCTCGACAGCATATCTGTATGCCCTCAACTATGCCAGAGAACGTATCCAGGGCCGGGATCTCGACGCCGGCAAAGACCCCCACGCGCCGTCGGTGCCGATTATCCGCCATCCGGATGTGCGCCGCATGCTGCTGCAAATGAAAGCCTATGTCGACGGCATGCGCAGTTTTGTTTACTATGTGGGGCAGTGTCTTGAGTTTGAAGCCCTGGCGCCCGGCGAAGAAGAAAGAACTTTTTACAAAGGGTTTGCCGATCTGTTGACCCCCCTGGTGAAAGCGTATTGCGCCCAGCGCGGATTTGATGTCTGTGTGCAGGCCGTGCAGGTATATGGCGGGTACGGTTACATCAAAGAATACCCGGTTGAGCAGCTTGTCAGGGACTGCAAGATCACATCGATTTACGAGGGTACGGACGGCATTCAGGCCATGGACCTTCTGGGACGCAAACTGGGAATGGCGAAAGGCCGGGTTTTCATGAATTTCCTGGGGGAAATCCAAAAGACCATTACACTGGCAAGAGACACAGAAGGATTGGAAGAATTAACCGCCGAAGTCGAAAGGGCCGCCAATCGGCTGGGGGAGGTCGCCCTGCAGATCGGCAAGAACGCCCTGTCTCCCCAATTTAAAGTTGCCTTTGCCCATGCCTTTCCGTTAATGGAGGTCATGGGAGATGTTGTCATGGCCTGGATGTTATTGTGGCGGGCAGTATTGGCAAAACAGAAGCTTGAAGGCGGAGCCAAGAATAAAGATGTCGATTTTTACGAGGGTCAACTCAAAACAGCTGAATTTTTCATTCAAACCATTCTGCCAACCACGATGGGTAAGATGAATTCAATTGTCAAGGGCAACGGATCAGCCATAGAAATCTCCGAGGCGGCTTTTGGTGGATAAGCACAAGGAATTAGGGCTCACTCAAAAATAATTCCGATTTCGCATTACCGGGATGACTCATGGACTATCTCAACTTCAACACTTTTTGCAAGCAGATATCGGATGTAAGCGTTGTAAGAGATGCCTCTTTTTCTGGCTATCATTTTTATTTTTTTAAGCACCAATGGGTCAAATTTTATTGTAACCGGTGTTAGTTTTGGTCGTTTAAATGTAATTACTTGAACAACTCCCCAAAATGTTTATTATTACTTAACCCGGATAAACCGGAAAAATGAGCTAAAATGAGCTAAAATTTGAAATGGACTAAAATTAATGCACAAAAATAAATTCTAAGCAAATGAAATCACGGGCACTTTAGTAA
>JAUXEW010000111.1 GCA_030620375.1 Desulfobacteraceae bacterium
ACTTCAGCGGACATCCTTTTAGAAATACATTCGTTCTGAATCCGGGCCCGTCGTTAACGGCGAATTTTTGAATGTCGGTTATTAAGACCGGGTTTTCCATTCGACCTCCTGAAGGGGCAAGAGCTTGTCAAGAATTGAACATAATTTTACCGGTCTTGATACCGTGGATGAAGATGATTTAATCTAAGTAACATTAGCTTTTTAAGACCGTTTAATATAAAAAAACTAATTCAAATACGTTCAAATGTCAAGACAATTAGGGCCGAAGCGAACCGCATAACCCTATAGTAAATGTTTCCCATTTGGTTTACGATCAATTGAGTTATACTACCTCGGACCATATGCCCATATTGCCAACGTTCTCTAAGTCCAACACCATCTTCAGCAACGTTTCCGTTTTTTTCGGTCCCAAGACAGGTTCACACAGGTCAATAAATTTAGCCTTTATTTTTGTCTGTTTTTCGTTAAGTTCCGGAATTTCTTTAAACACATCGGAATAGGCCGAATACACATTGCCATCGATGGTTTCTATCTCGACGGTGGCATCCAATGCCGCTATTTTCGGATCCTGATGGGTAGATACCTTGGCCATGAGATCATTTATCCGGATATCCGCCATTTTTTCGTCCGTAAAGCCCTGAAGACCTGTACTGCCACCGAGTAAAGCGTTGGCCACACAGTATGGAATGCTGAATTTTCCTTCCAGACCCGTGTTGACTTCGTTTCTAAAGGCCGCACTCAAGGCGGTCTCAGAGGTAAAAACCTTAATGGATTTGATCTCTTTAACCGACAGCCCTTCACCTTGAACAATAGAAAGAGAGGCCTCAATGGGAGAGTGGGTCGCATGGCAGGATGCATGGTACTTCTGTGCCACAGTTTCAATCATCCATGTTTGGCCAAGCGTTTCCAGCGCTTCCTCATTAACCGATCCTTTCAATGCCTGGAAAAAGCCGCTTGGCCCTTCAAGGATATCTTCAGCAGAAGTAAAATTGTTTTCAGCCAATAGTGCCGCCATGACGCCTACCTCGGATGCCCGCCCCGCGTGGAAAGGTTTGCACATGGTACCGAACACCCGTTTTAAACCGCCGGCCTGTGTTCCGGCGATGCCGAGGGCATACGTCGTTTGTTGCTCGTCTAAACCCAAAAGCCTTGAACAGGCGGCTGCAGAGGCCAGGGTCCCCATAGTGGCCGTTCCGTGGTACCCGGAAAGATAGTGCTCCAATCCGGCACATGATGCGACGGTAACACCGGTCTTTAACCCAATAGCATAAGCCGTTAACAGATCGAGACCGTTTTTTTGTTTCCATTCGCTAAAGGCAAGAATGCCCGGAAAAATAGTGACTGAAGGGTGTCCCAGAAAGGGAATCATGCTATCGTCATAATCCAGTGCATGGGATGCAGAGCCGTTGATCAATGTCGCCTGAGAAACCGTCTTCTTGACACCATGCCCGATGAGGGTTGCGTGTTCGTGTCCTCCCATAAGATCTGCATATTCTATCAGCTTGATGACCAACGGATCGTCTTTTCCGGCCAGGGTAACACCGATCCAATCTAAAAAGGCGACTTTAACATGTTCGAAGACTGATGATGGAATCGCGGACGTACGGGTATTGACAATGAAGCTTGCCAGTTTTCCGGTCATACCGATGGATTTGTTTTCCATGATGTTGTTCCTTTATATAAAAACCTTGATGGCTTCGTAAACCATATACCCGACGATGCCATCAATCCTCGGGCAACAGGGAAATCAATGGTGAAATGACCTGCTGGACGATGGAGTAGGGGTCCTTCTCTTGATCCAGAACCTGTCTTACCGCCTTGTCAAGCCTGCCGTTCTTGTTCCAGTTTTTCTTGATCCGATCCAGAAGTTCCTTTTCGACCAGTCCGATCAGTTCTACCCTGATCCTTTCTTCCTCCCAGCCGGGTTTACTCCCAAAGGATGTCATCAAATCAAGTATTTTGTCGACAAGATCGAGAATCCCTTCCCCTTTTGTTGCAACCGTTTTAATAACCGGTGGCTTGGATTTTCCCAGAGCAGCGTCAAGTTCAAGCATGGATTCTATATCCATGACCAGTTGCTCGGCGTCTTCTCGGTCAGCCTTATTAACGACAAATATATCGGCGATTTCCATGATTCCCGCTTTGATGGCCTGTATTGAATCCCCTTGTCCGGGGACGCAAACCACAATAACGATATCAGCCGTCTTTACGACCTCAACCTCATCCTGGCCCACTCCCACGGTTTCGATAATAATGTAATCTTTGCCAAATGCATCCATGATTTTGGCAACATCGCGGGCAGACTGATTAAGGCCTCCCAGGGTGCCCCTTGTCGCCATGGACCGGACAAAAACACTTTCCAAGTCACTGACATCCGTCATTCGAATCCGGTCTCCCAAAATTGCTCCTCCGGAAAAGGGACTCGAAGGGTCGACGGCGATGATGCCGATTTTAAACCCTCGATCGACAAGCAGGCCGCCGATCTTGTTTGTGAGTGTGCTTTTACCGGCACCCGGAGAACCGGTGATGCCGATCAACTTTGCATCGCCGGTGTCCGGATAGATTTGCTTCATGGCTTCCATCCACCCGGGTTCCCGGTTTTCAACCCGCGTAATTATTTTGGAGAGGGCAACCACCGACCCTGTCTTCATGTCATCGATCAATTTGGTCCATTTGGCATTCATACCGCTGTTTATACCTCCGATTTTCCCCTTATCTCCCCTTAAATTGAGGATCCCGTTTCTCTAAAAATGCCGTGAATCCTTCTTTGATGTCTTCACTTTTCATGGTAACGCTGAGAACGTAGGATTCATAATCCAGCGCCTGGGCCAGATCCCATTTATAAAAATTTTGGAGCCCCCTTTTGGCAAAGGCAATGGGTATGGGTGCATTTTTTGCAATCCGACCCGCCATTTTATGGGTGACTTCCATGAGCTGATCGTGGGGAACGATTTTGTTGACCATGCCGATCTTATAGGCCTCCCCGGCATCGATAACATCGCCGGAAAAGATCAATTCGGCCGCTTTGGCATATCCCACCAACCGGGGTAAAAAGTAGCTCCCTCCCCAATCCGGGTGCACGCCCCGCCTGGTGAAAACCTGCCCGAAACGGGCTTTTTCGCTGGCGATCCTGATATCACAGCATAATGCCAGGTTGACCCCGCCGCCGGCAGCGACGCCGTTGACAGCGGCAATTACCGGTTTTTCCACTTGGTTCAAGGCTAAAACGATTTTTGACATGGCCGGTCTTTCACTGGGGGAGGTTTCGGTAAGGGCCCTGGTGTCACCGGAAACAAATTCGGTTATGTCTCCGCCAACGCAAAAAGCCTTGCCGGCCCCTGTAATGACAATAACCCGTACTTCAGGGTCGGCACAAACATCGTCAACCACCTCGGCGATTTCCTGGCGCATCCGCCCGCCAAAGGCGTTTAATTTTTCCGGACGATTCAATGTAATCAACGCGATATGATCCTTTTTGTCCAGTAGGACATGTTCCCAACTCATCAGTCATCCTCCTTGAAAAAACGGTTTAATTCAGATGAAATTGTTTTGGCCTCTTTGACCATGTCCGGGAAGACTTCGGCAATTCCTTTGATCTGTTTTATCACGCTGGCCACTTGACCGGCCGGCATTATGGCTTGCTCGGCATCCCCGTCCACATAAGCGTCATCACCGCCGGACTTGATTCTTTCGTCTTCTCGTGCCTTTTCAGGGTCGGCGACTTCCAGTGCCTTTTTATTTTTTAGCACCCGGATGGGCATCGCCTCTTTTCCCAAAACTAGTGTTGAGCTGTCCGTGGCCCGAATGATGGCCTCTTTATACCAGTCCGGACTGGCGCATTCCCTGGTGCAGACGAAACGGGTCCCCAATTCAACGCCTTGCGCCCCAAGGGCAAAGGCGGCAATCAGTCCCCGGCCGTCACCAATGCCGCCGGCCGCAACCACCGGAATGTCCAATATGTCCACTAGTTGTGGAATTAGGCACAGGGTGGTGATATTCTCTCGACCGACGTGACCACCTGCCTCAAAACCGGTGGCGATTACACCGTCCACCCCGGCTTCCTGAGCTTTAAGGGCCATTTTTACGGTGGAGACCTTATGAAGAACCTTCAGGCCCGCCTCCTTGATCCGGCCGATTATCTTTGCCGGATTACCGGCAGATGTGGTTACGGTTTTAATTCCCATTTCAATTGCAATTTCAAGGGCTTCAAATGCATTGGGGCGGTAGATGGGCATGTTGAGGCCAAAGGGTTTATCGGTCATTTTTTGGGCCTTTTCTATTTCATCCCTTAACATTTCGGCTGAAGCGCCTGAAGCTCCGATTTGACCAAACCCCCCGCTGTTCGAAACAGAGGCTGCCATTTCGCCAAGCGTAATCAGCCGCATGGGGCCTAAAATAAGGGGGTATTGGGTACCGAGAATTTCTGTGATACGATTTTTCATAACTGATTCCTATCCTGGACAAACCGGGTTGGTTGTTTACCGGTCTAGTCGGACACCATGTGCTTTCTTCAATTCCGACTTTTTTATCTTTCCGGTAGCCGTCATCGGCAGAGATTCGACGAGTTCCAAATGGGAGGGCCATTTATATTTGGCGGCCTTACCTTCAAGGAATTGATGCATTTCTTCCCTGGTAAGGCTCCCGTCTTTTTCCAGTACCACGAATGCCTTGCCGGTTTCCCCCCATTTTTCATCGGCAACACCAATAATGGCAATGTTTTGAATATTCGGGTGATTGTAAAGAATTTTCTCGACCTCGGCCGGATAGACATTCTCACCCCCACTCCGGTACATATCTTTGGCCCTGTCCACGATATAGAAATACCCCTCGTCGTCATAATATCCCAAATCTCCGGTGTGAAGGACACCATCAACAAGGGTTGCCTTTGTCATTTCAGGCTTGTTCCAGTAACCGCTCATAACCAGCGGTCCCACTGCCACAATCTCACCGACTTCTCCCGGGGGAAGTCTTTTGCCGTCCGGGCTTTGAATCCGGATATCACTGAACCATCCGGGTTTCCCGATGGAACCCTGCTTTCTGATCACGTCATCTCTGCCAAGGCCCATCATTGCAGAGTTTTCCGTCTGTCCGAAACCCTGTTGCATATAAAGCCCTCTGTCTTTCAATGCTTCAATCAAGCTTATCGGCGTCCGTTCACCACCGCCAAGCACGGTTCTCACGCTACTCGTGTCAATCTCATCCAGTTTGCCGGTCTCTAAAATAAAACGCCACATAGTGGTAAGGGCAAAGACCGTGGTGGCCTTGTATTTTTCTATGTCTTCAGCAAATTTGGCGGGATCAAATCCTTGTCTTAAGATCATGGTCTGGCCGGTAGCCAATGCAGGGGTGAGGCTGATAAAAAGGCCGCCGGAATGGAAGAGGGGAAGTTGGGCCAGATACACATCATCTTCTCCTCGCATGGCCCCCATGGAAACGTTCATGATCTTAAAAAACGTCTGAACATGATTCACAACCGCTCCTTTGGGGTCCCCGGTTACACCTGACGTATAGATGATGGCCAAGGGGTCTTCTAAAAGGACAGGTTCTTCCGGAACCGGTTCGTCCAGCGGGAAGCGGGTTACGACGTCGCTGAAATTCTTCGCCCAAGCCGGGCAATCCGGCGCTTTTTCCGACAGGCTTTTTAGATAGATAAACTTATCCTTGTCTACAGGGATCTCATCTTTAACCGGTTCGATGGTTCCGGTAAACACGTCATGAAAAAGAAGGAAGCGGGCGCCGGAGTCATTGAGTTGATAGGCCAGCTCCGGTCCCACCAGTCGAAAGTTCAACGGAACCAGAATAAGTCCCAGTTTGGCAACCGCAAAATAGAGATAGAGAAATTCACAGCAATTGAGCGCCAGTATGGCAACACGATCCCCTTTTTTGAGCCCGATATGCTGAAGGTAATGCGCCACTCGATTGGTTTCATCGTTTAATTTTTTGAAGGGAAGTGGTTCATCTTCAAAAATGATGGCTGCTTTATCCGGTGTCATGGCAGCCCGCTTTACCGCAATCATTCCGACGTTCCACCGCACGCTTCGTTTGTAATCCATGCTTTCCATGGCGTAAGTCCTTTCTTTTTTAGTTAGTGTCACACTTTTTATCTGTCTTTACAGCGGAATATTTCCATGGCGTTTTTCAGGAATCCTTTTCTTCTTTCCTTCCAATATTTCAAAAGAGCGGATCAAGTATGTCCTTGTTTCGGCCGGGGCGACCACGTCATGCACATTCACATTAAAAGAGGCGTCCACGATCGGGTTGGCAGTGGTATTGCGGTACTCTTCTACCTTTTCCGCCAGTTTTTCTTTGGTCATCCCTTCCTGCATTCCATGGAACAGCATAACGGTCTGCTCGATACCGAGAACGCCGATTTCCATGGTCGGCCAGTAGAGAACAAGATCCGCCCCCAGACCGGGCAGGACGCTCATTCCAAGATTCCCTCCCCCATAAGCTTTCCTCAGCACCAGCGTAATACGGGGAACGGTAGCCTCACAAAGGGCATATAGAACCTTGGCGCCGTGTCGAATAATGCCGGCATGTTCCTGACCCGAACCCGGCATATAGGCCGGTGTATCGACAAAAATGACAATGGGGATATTAAAACAATCACAGAACCGTATAAACCGGGCTTGTTTATCAGAACTGTCGACCGTCAGGGAGCCTGCCCTCACACTGGGATTGTTGGCCACGATTCCCACGGTTTTTCCGTTAAGGCGCCCAAACCCGGTAACGATTTCACCGGCAAACTCCGGTTTTATCTCAAAGAAATCTCTGTTATCGACAATCACCTCAATTAATTTTCGCACATCAAAAGCCCTGCTGGGCTTAAAAGGAACGATGTCATGCAATTCCTCACAGGTTCTATTCGGGTCGTCCCCGGTTTGAACCACCGGGGGCCTTTCATCGCAATTTAACGGTAAAAACCCCATCAACCGCCGAATCTCCTTAAGGCATTCTTCTTCGGTTTGATACCGGTTGTCGCACACGCCTGATTTTTGGGCGTGAACTTTGGCTCCTCCCAGTTCCTCTTTGGTAATCTCTTCACCCAGGCTGACCTTTACCATGGCCGGACCGGTGATCATCATGTGGCTGGTCTGGTCCACCATAAAAATAAAATCGGTCAGGGCAGGGGAGTAAACCGAAATTCCGGCACAGGTTCCCAAAACCGCTGAAATTTGCGGAATTATTCCTGAGGCGTGGGTGTTCGGATAAAAAACAGACCCACCGTGCTTTTGGGAAAGAAACGAAGAAAATGTACGGATACTTAACGGTCCGGAATCGGGTGCACCGCCCCTGCCACCGGCTCTGGCCCCGGGGGAATCATTCAAGCCGATTAAGGGAACTCGCATTTCAAGAGCGCGTTCAATGGTTTCGTACATCTTAATTCCGTGCTCCAGACCGATGGATCCCCCCAGAACGGTCCTGTCCTGGGAATAAACAAAAACTTGTCGCCCGTCTATGGTGCCGCTGCCGGTAACAATTCCGTCTCCCGGTGTGCCGCTGTGATGCCCTATCAAGGCGTTGGTTTCATAAAAGCTGTCCGGGTCCAGGAGGATGTCCAGCCGCTCACGGGCAGTGAGTTTGCCCTGGGCGTGCTGCTTGTCGATTTTTTCCTGGCCGCCACCCAATTTTGATTTTTTGCGTGCCGCTTCCAGCTCTTTCAATCTTCTTTCTAAAAACGGGTCCATGCTCATATTCTCCTTCTATAATCCTAATTGAGTTCCGGCTCGATTAGCGAATACTGTTTTCGCCCGGCTCATTTGCCGGTAAAATTCGGCTTTCTTTTTTCCAGAAAGGCCATTTGTCCTTCTTTTAAGTCGTCGCTTTGGAATCCGGCCTGAATGATTTCTTCTGCCGCTTTGACCCTGTTAGCGCTCAGCGCCATGTCTTCGCTGAACATGTTTATAATCTTTTTCATCCCTTTAAGGGCAAGCGGTGCGTTTTGGGTGATCTTTTCAGCGTAGTCACAGGTAAATGATTCGAGTTCGGACCTCGGCATCATGTAATCAACCAGTCCTCTCTCAATAATTTCTTTTCCCCTGTAAGTCCGAGCCGTTAGAAAGATTTCTTTTGTTTTGGAAATTCCAAATGCCTCTATGAATTGTTGCAGGCCGCCCGGATGGTAAATCAGGCCGAGTTTTGCGGGCGGCATGCCCATCCTTATATCATTTGCGGCAATGCGAATATCGCAGCAGACACACATGTTAAATCCGGCACCAAAGGCATATCCGTTGATCATGGCGATTGTCGGGTATTGAAAATTCATGAGGCTGTTGAGCGCCAGTTCCAGGGGGTTCTGTTTTTTTAAGGCCTCCTGCATTTCAGGAGAAACCTTGGTCGGTATCGCGCTGATATCATATCCTGAGGAAAATGCCGTATCTCCGCAGCCCCGAATTATGACACAGCGGACGTCATCGCTTTTCGAAAATTCTTCCAGGGCCTGATAGAGTTTGATCAGCAGGAGCGGTGAAAGGGCGTTCCGTTTTTCCGGGCGGTTGATGGTCAGGGTGGCCACATAGTCTTTTTTTTCAACCAACACCGTTTTTTCCATGTCTTCATCCATTAGGCGTCTCCTTGAGGTTAGGGACTAACATGTTGGTTAATAAATTCGACGACCTGGTCAATGTGAGTTCCGGAGGTGAACACTTCGTCCACCCCCATTTCTTTTAACACCGGTTTATCCTCTTCCGGAATA
>JAUXEW010000053.1 GCA_030620375.1 Desulfobacteraceae bacterium
AGATAGAAGGGGATATGAGTAAAATGATGGCCATGCAGAGTATTCAGCCCACGGAATCTCAAAAGTTGCTCCAGGATAAAATTAAGGAAGTGACCGAGTAACCCGTTCATATCTTGTTTTTTCAATGGGGAATTTTAATTTGGTTTGGTAAAATGGGGGGGGGTATTTATCCCCCATTTTAATTTTTTTTAATATTCAGGAGGTCTTAAAATGATTGAAGGATTGGCACATGTCGGCGTAGCGGTAAAAGACATAGATGAGGGGATTGACTTTTTTAAAGAGAAATTCGGCGCTGTTTTAGACACATCGAATGTTGAAGATGGAAAAATGAATTTCGGTCTTCACATCTCGGCTGTTGTCAGGGTGGGAAGCTTGGCCTTTGAGTTAATGCAACCCACTCAGGAAGGGGTCGGCCCGGTAGGAAAGTTTATAGCGGAGAGAGGTGAAGGACTGCATCATATTTCTTTGAAAGTGGACAAATTTCAATCCGCCAAAGAAGATTTTGAAAGCAAAGCGCTAAAAGTGATGGGTGAGATGGGAGGCGTTATGGCCTTTATCCATCCAAAGACATGCAAGGGAATGCTGGTTGAATTCACTGAGATTGCGTGAAGCGATTCAATCAGGCATTGTGCATGATCGAATATACCAATTTTCAAGGGAGGTCTTCGGATGGCGATTAATCTTGACGCAAAAGGGAAAGAGCTGGAACCCGTTGAGTTTGAATGGAATTGGAAAGATGTAGCGC
This sequence comes from Desulfobacteraceae bacterium, assembly GCA_030620375.1. Classification (GTDB taxonomy): domain Bacteria; phylum Desulfobacterota; class Desulfobacteria; order Desulfobacterales; family UBA5616; genus JAUXEW01. Next base: position 746 of record JAUXEW010000053.1, read on the forward strand.
TATACAACACGGGTATCGGTGCGTATGAACTGGAATTTACTTATGAATCTAAATTAAAAGTATTCCCGACCTTTGCCGTAGTTCCCCCTGCAGGGGTCATCGCCCAAAGCTTCGGCGCCGTCGGGGCAAACTTGATGACGCTGCTGCATGGAGAGCAACGCATAGAAATCATTAAGCCCGAACTCCCGGTAGATGCTAAAACCATAACGAGTGCAAAAATTGCCGACATATGGGACAAGGGAAAGGGAGCGGTTTATACGGTGGAGACGATGACAAAAACCCAGGAAGGGGAAGCGCTGTTTAAGAATGTCTTTTCCATGTTTCTCCGCGGAGAAGGCGGGTTCGGTGGGGAAAAGGGACCGGAAGCGAAGAACTTTCCCCCGGATCGTGATCCGGATGAAGTGCTTGAGGACCAAACCTATCCGATCCAAAACTTGATATACCGTCTGTCGGGTGATGTAAATCCGCTTCATATCGATCCGGATTTTGCCAAAATGGGTGGATTCGATCGGCCGATTTTGCACGGGCTTTGCACTTTCGGGTATGTGTGCCGGGCGGCAGTTAAAGCATTTATGGATAATGATCCGGCAAAATTAAAAAGCTATGAAGTTCGTTTTCGAAATGTGGTATTTCCGGGACAAAAAATAATTACCAGGATGTGGAAGGAAGATAAAAAAATTATTATATCGGCAGAAACAGAGGATGAAAGAAATGTTATCGCCAATGCCGCAGCTGAGATGCGGTGATACTTGCCGTTCATTTGTTACCTGAAAGTTGTATGAAAAATATTGAAGCCTCCCCGCGGCAAGCTACGGGGTTAGCGTTCGAATTGCTTGTTCAAAATTGGTTTTTTTGATATACTGTCACTGTAAATGATCGAGAGTTTTCATGAAACGTATGGATTGGGTTATACCGCTTTACAGGAGGATATAATGTTTGGGTTTTTAATGTCAAAAGAACAAAAAATGATAAAAGAGGAAGTCGGCAAACTCGTAAAAGATATTGTGATCGAAGATGCACATGACATGGATGAGAATGGTGAAATTCCGATAGAAGCGATCCAGAAAGCCTGGTCCCTGGGTGCATCAGTTTCAAAAGTTCCGGAAGAATATGGTGGATACGGGATGACAGATTCTCCGGTTGAAACCGCCATTATTCTGGAAGAACTGGCATATGGCGACATGTCTTTTGCTATTGCCGCAACCTTGCCGGCGCTATTCATATTTCCGTTGGAAGAGATGGGGACAGAAGATCAGAAGAAAAAATACCTCCCGCTCTACTGTAAGGAAACTTATACTCCCTGTACACTGGCAATTAATGAGCCGCATTTTGGGTTTGACCCGGTTGAACCGAAAACCCTTGCGGTGAAAAAGAACGGATCTATCATCTTAAACGGTCAAAAGTGTTTTGTACCGGCAGCCGAAAAGGCATCTCATATTATGGTGGCGGCTTCCCTTGACGGTAAAAACGAATTGTTTATCGTTGATCGCAATAACCCCGGTCTAACCGTCAGTGAAAGGGAAAAGAATATTGGTCTTTATCCCCTTGAGACATATGAAATAACATTGAGTGATTGTGAGATACCGGCCGAAGATCGGCTGGGTGAGGGCCGGGGATGTGATTATGACAAGGTGCTTCAAAAAACCAGAATCGCAATGTCAGCCATCGGAACCGGTGTTTCAAGGGCATCCTATGAATTCGCTAGGGAATACGCAAAAGATAGAGTTCAATTCGGCGAACCGATAGCGCATCGCCAGACAATTGCCTTTATGATTGCGGAGATGGCATACGAAGTCGAATGCATGAGACTGATGACGTGGAAGGCCGCATCAAAACTGGAGACAGGTCATGATGCCAAGCGGGAAGCCTATTTGGCCAAAATTTATGCCGGAGAGATGACCATGAAGGTAACCGATTATGGGGTCCAGATCTTAGGCGGCCACGGTTATGTCAGAGAATACCCGGTTGAGCGGTATTATCGAAACGGCAGAAGCATATCTGTTCTGGAAGGTATGGCCATTGTGTAATCATTACTAAGAGGATCAGTATTTGAGGAGGACCATCATGATTGGATTGGAATTACCTAAATCAGCATTACAATTAAAATCAATGCTCAATAATGTCGCCATTAATCTCTTCAGACCGATTGCCAGGAAATATGATGAGGCGGAACATGAATATCCTAAAGAACTTGACGTGATGAGAGGGGCTATGGGCGGCCTGGGCGGCCGTCGACCACCGGAAGACAGTGCCGGCAAAGGGAAAGATAAACCCGAATCAGAGTCTCTTGGAACGAATATGATGACCATCATCGGAACGGAAGAGATGGGCTATGGGGATACCGGGCTTATGCTTTCCATCCCGGGGCGAGGGCTTGGCAATGCTGCTATAGCAGCCGTTGCGACTGAAGAGCAGAAGCAAAAATTCGGGGATAAATGGGCTGCAATGGCGATAACCGAGCCCGAATCCGGATCTGATTCCGGATCGATCACAACAACCGCAGTGCTTGACGGGGATGAATGGGTTTTAAATGGTGAAAAGATTTTTGTGACTTGCGCGGACCGATGCGAAGTCGTTGTGATTTGGGCAACGGTTGATCCCAGTGCCGGAAAAGCGGGGATTAAATCCTTTATCGTGGAAAAAGGAACGCCCGGATTCAAGCTTGAAAAACTGGAATATAAACTCGGTATTCGTGCGTCCGATACCGGAACGTTTGTCTTAAAAGATTGCCGAATTCCCAAAGAAAACTTACTGGGGTCTGCCGAAGTTAAGAAAAGGTCGACCGAGGGTTTCAAGGGGGTTATGAAAACTTTTGACAACACCAGGCCGATGGTCGCCGCCATGTCCAATGGTGTTGCGCGCGCGGCACTCGAGCTGACCCGGGAAAAGATGGAAGAGGGCGGCTGCAAATTAGATTATCATAGGAATATCAACAATATTGGTAGTATGGAAAAAGAATATTATATGCTGGAAGCCAACCTTGAGGCGATGCGGCTTCTCACATATAAGGCGGCCTGGATGGCTGACAACAAGGAGTTTAATAGCCTTGAAGCATCCATGGCAAAGGCAAAGGCCGGGCGATGTGGTACACTTATTACGCAAAAATGCTGTGAACTGCTCGGGCCGTTGGGCATCTCCCAAAAGTATCTGGCGGAAAAATGGATGAGGGACAGTAAAATTTTGGATATTTTTGAGGGGACCGGTCAGATTCAACACTTAATCATCGCGCGTAATGTCTTAAAGCTTTCCAGTAAGGAATTGCGATAATCCAAGGATTCCTTGTCCTATTCTTTAGCGGCAGGAAGTTAAAAGTAATAGTGAACGCCATAAAACCAGAAGAATTAACCGGATGAAGGGATAGAAAATGACCATGATGCCCATCTTCTATCCGTTAATCCGGTATTCTTTTTAATCCGAAATATGTCCCAAAACAATTTTGAGCATCCTCCGAATCGGCTCCGCAGCTCCCCAGAGAAGCTGATCTCCCACCGTAAAGGCCGTAAGGTATTCGGGCCCGATATTCAGTTTCCTGATTCGGCCGACGGGTATCGTTAAGGTTCCGGAAACCGCAGCAGGTGTTAACTCCCTGATTGAATCTTCCTTTGTGTTGGGAACGATTTTTACCCATTCATTGGAATCGGAAATAATGGCTGTAATGTCATCAATAGAGATGTCCCTGGAAAGCTTAACCGTCAACGCTTGGGCATGGCACCTCAAGGCTCCGATACGGGCACATATACCATCAATGGGTATGGGTCGTTCGGTTTGTAAAATTCTATTGGTTTCGGCATATCCTTTCCATTCTTCCCGGCTTTGACCGTTTTCCATGGGGCTATCTATCCAAGGAATGACACTTCCCGCCAAAGGGGCACCAAAATTCTCGATGGGGAAGTGTTTATCATTCATGGTTTCAGTCACCAATGAATCAAGCTCAAGGATGGCCGATGCCGGATTCTTAAGCAATTCTTCAGTTGCGTTGCCGATGACTGCCATTTGATTAACGAGTTCCCGCATGTTGTTTGCTCCGGCACCCGAGGCGGCCTGATAAGTCATGGTAGACAACCACTCAATCAGCCCTTTTTTAAACAGCCCTCCCATGGCCATCAACATCAAGCTTACCGTGCAATTTCCGCCGACATAATTTTTTATGCCGGATGATAAGGATTTATCGATAATATCTCGGTTAATGGGGTCTAGAACAATCATACTGTCTTTTTCCATGCGAAGCGCCGAGGCCGCATCAATCCAATACCCGGACCAGCCGTTTTTTCGAAGGGCCGGGTATACTTTTTTAGTGTACCCGCTACCTTGGCAAGTGATGATAATATCCATGTTCGAAAGGATATTGATATCAAAGGCGTCCTGAAGTGGTGGCATATCCATTCCGACAGCCGGACCCTGTTGCCCCACCTGGGATGTGGACGCAAAAATTGCTTCAAATCCGTTAAAATCATTTTCCGCCAGCATTCGACCCATTAGCACAGAACCCACCATGCCGCGCCAGCCAATAAATCCAACTCTGATCATATTCTTTGTCCTTTCCATATCAAGGTTGATCCAACACTCGTAAAATTTAGTCAAAACCGGGTTAAAGCATAAAAGAACTCAAATACAGATGAATAAATTCACGCTGGCTGGGTGTCAACACGGTGTGATGCCGTAATTCATTAATACGGTTTATGGCATCTTGAGAATTCAGCGACTCCTTAACGCCAAGCCAGCCGGCAAGAACTGTTCCGGTTCTGCCACGCCCCTCAATACAATGGACCGCAACGCCAATTCCGCCATCTACAGAGACATTAATAAAACGGATGGCGCGATTCATCCCTTCGATGGTCGGTGGCTCGCAGTCATCAATGGGTTCATGATGGTGTAAAAACCCGGCTTCTCTATGTTGCCCGCCATAAAGATCATCTTCCGTCAGTGTTAAAATGGCGCCAATCCCCTGGCTTTTTAATAGTTTTTGTGTTTGTTCGATTTTGGTAGACCAGGGCTCACCCATGCCCGCCACCGGATAAGGGTGAAGAAAACCAAATCGAAGCTCAGTTAATACGTTACCATCGGCGTAAATATCTTTTGAATCCATAGCACCCATACTCCCTGTTTGAGCTTTATGAGAAAGTCGGTCGGCTTCACCGATCTTTGGGTATTTAGTTGATGATCTAATATGATATCATCAGTATATATTCAATTGCAATAAAAGCCTTATCGTCTTCAAACTTGTTCTTTTTTATCAGTAGTCGCAGAGCCGATGGTGATAAGATTGGTACGCGCTATGGTGGTTTAAGTCCATCAGACTATCCAAGATATCGTCCTAAACTTTTCTTGACACTTAAATTCTTTTTGGGCATATCTTATAATTATACCTAAATCCTTAAAACGGCGATTTTACCGGATATGACAGGCATCGCGTGCGCAGCAGTCATTTTTTATCGCAAGCGATCGGTAATGCAGCAGATCCGGTGAAATCGGGGCTCCCGGCTGAAGATTTTATAAAATGGATGACCGTCGGCTTCAATTAAAATTCTATGAAACTCATGACGGCAAAGACGTTTTGAAATGTATCCAATGCGGAACCTGTAGCGGGTCATGCCCGCTATCAGACAAAATGGACTATGCCCCACGAGAGTTATTCGCTTTGATTCGTGATGGTGAAATGGAAGCGGTTCTCCGTTCAAATACCCAATGGTATTGCGTATCCTGTTACCAGTGTATGGTTCGATGTCCTCAGGAAATACCGGTGACGGACCTAATGTATATCCTCAAACAGATGGCTATTGAGCAGGGCATCAGTCCTAAAACCGCCAAAATGCCTGATTTATATATGACGTTTTACCGCGAAGTATTGAAAAAAGGTAGATTAACCGAAGCTATGTTAATGATACGATACGGTATGAAACACCCGACAGATACACTTTCCAACGCTTTTTTGGCAGTAAAACTGCTAAAACGAAGACGTCTGGAAATCATACCCCAAAGCATAAAAGAGCCAAAACGCATCAGTTATCTAAAAAGCGCAGATTCAGAAAGGACCGAAACAAAGTGAGATACGGATTTTTCCCCGGATGCGCCTATAAAACCGCTGCAGGGTATCGGGAGTCGGTAGAGGCGCTCAACCGTGCTCTTGCTATACAACTGGTTGAAATTCCCGACTGGAACTGCTGCGGCGCTACGGCCGTTTTTAGTATAAATTCGTCTGTTGCGCTAGTCCTTTCAGGAAGGTTACTGGCACTTGCCGATCTGCACGGGTTTGATGAAATTATTACGGTGTGCAATGCGTGTTATACGACGCTTCGAAAAGCAATCCATATGATGGAACATCATCCTGAACTTATAACCGAAATTAACAAGCATCTCAAAACCGAGACCCTTCAATTGAAACGCCTTCTTCCCGTTCGACATTATCTTGATGTGCTGGCAAATGATATACCTGAGATGCGGTGGCGGAAGGTGAAACAAAGTAAAAGCGATTCCGATTTGCGAGTAGCGGCATATTATGGGTGTCAGCTCACACGGCCATGGAAAGATCAAGGTCAGCCTGAAAGACCCGATGTCCTCGAACAATTCCTGGAGCGATTAGGGGTTACCGTCATAGAACATTCCGCCAAAACTTTATGCTGCGGGGCTTCGCATATGATACCGTACGCGAAAGACTGTGCGCCGTTGGTTTCCCGGATTATTCGTGAAGTCAGAAAAAAAAATGGAAATATCATAGCAACCATTTGTCCCATGTGCCAATTTAATCTTGATGCCGGACAGGGGCGATTGAATATACCCGGTACGCCGATCGCTTTTTTTACTCAGATTGTGGGATTGGCACTGGGGATTGATTCAAAAGATCTTGGTATTGATAAACTACTGGTTCCCATGTACAAAATTTCGGATAATAAGGAATGAAACGCGATCAAATCAATATCGGTGTATATATCTGCCACTGCGGCATGAATATTTCCCCCAAAGTAGATGTGGAAGCGGTTGCTGAATTTGCTGAAGGGCTTGCCCATGTGCGGATTGCCAGAGATTATAAATTTATGTGTTCCAGCCCCGGGCAGGAATTTATCATTGATGATATCCGCCAATACGGACTGAACCGAATTGTTGTCGCATCCTGTTCCCCCCGGATGCATGAGGCCACCTTCAGAAACGCCTGTGAAACCGCCGGAATCAATCGGCATTATTTTCAAATGGCCAATATTCGAGAGCAGGCGGCTTGGGTAACCCTGGATACCAAAGAAGCTACAGCAAAGGCCATGGACTTGGTCGCCGCCGCAGTCGCACGGGTAACTTATCACCGTCCCTTGGAATCGCGTGAAGTAAAAGTTAATAAGTCAATTTTAGTGATTGGCGGTGGAATTGCCGGTATGCAAGCGGCCATTTCCTCGGGAAATGCCGGGTATCAGGTATATTTGATAGAACGCGAACCCTCCATCGGCGGGCATATGGCCAAGTTTGACAAAACATTTCCAACACTTGATTGCGCCGCATGCATCATGACCCCGAAGATGGTGGAAGTGGGGCAGCATGAATCTATTCGTCTGTTTACTTACAGTGAAGTCGTTTCTGTAGAAGGATTTGTGGGGAATTATTCGGTCAGGATATTAAAAAAGCCCCGATTTATTGATGAAAGCAAATGTAACGGATGTGGAATCTGTATGGAGAAATGCCCCATAAAGAAGATTCCCAGCGAGTTTAATGAGAATCTAAGTTTCAGAACGGCTATTTATTCGCCATTTCCCCAGGCGGTCCCGAATACGCCCGTGATTGATCCGGACCATTGCCGGATACTTGCAGAGAACAAACCATGCGGGGCTTGTGAGAAGTTTTGTGAAGCCGGTGCCATAGACTTTAATCAACAACCGGAACATATGGATATAACGGTTGGGTCGATTATTATTGCCACCGGATTTAAGGCTTTTGATCCTGAACCACTGGTGCAATACGGCTATGGAATTTATCCGGAGGTTTACACCAGTTTAGAATTTGAACGTCTTAACAACGCAACGGGTCCTACTGGCGGGAGTATTTTGATGAAGGGCGGTGATTTCCCCAAGCGAGTGGCCATCATACATTGTGTGGGGTCTCGGGATGCGCAATATCGGGAGTATTGTTCCAGAGTCTGTTGTATGTATTCAATGAAATTTGCCCACCTGGTTCGAGAAAAAACAGGTGCTGAAGTGTGGGAGTTTTATATTGATGTGCGTTCTCCGGGAAAGTTGTATGAAGAATTTTACAATCGGGTTCAGAAGGAAGGCGTCCATATGATCCGCGGTCGAGTGGCGGAAGTGACCGATATTTTGGATGACCCGGAGAATTCGGAAGACAAAGGAAGGCTGACCGTAGTGGCGGAAAACACACTTACCCGTCGAATGTTAAGGATTCCGGTGGATATGGTTATTCTCAGTGTGGGGCTGGAGCCTGCCGAAGGAGCAGGGGATGTGGGGCGTATGATCGGCGTGTCCAGCGATGGTAATGGGTGGTTTACGGAACTCCATGCGAAGCTTGCCCCGGTAAGTACTGTCATAAAGGGTGTTTTTCTTGCCGGTTGTTGTCAGGGACCTAAAGATATTCCGGATACCGTGGCCCAGGCCATGGGAGCGTCCGGTGAAGCGGTGGCGTTGCTGTCCAAGGGAACGGTGATGACCCGTGCGGAGATTTCTTTTATTGATCCGGATTTGTGCGCAGGATGCCAAACCTGTGTCGAGGTTTGCGTTTATAACGCCATTGATTTTGACGAGGGCAGGGGAATCGCTACGGTGAATGAGTTATTATGCCAGGGTTGCGGGAGTTGTGCCGTTGCTTGCCCCAGCAGTGCTGCGAGTATAAAGCACTTTACCAATCGACAGGTTATGGAAGAATTGGAGGCGATTTTGATTTAAATCGAAGTAAAATCGGTTTTTCACTTGGAGATAAAAAGATTTATGAATGACCAATTTGAACCTCAAATTATTGCTTTGGTATGCAACTGGTGCACCTATACGGCAGCGGATTTGGCGGGAACTTCCAGGCTTTCCTACCCGTCAAATGTTCGTTTAGTCCGCCTGATGTGTACCGGAATGATCGACGCTAAGTATATCATCAAGGCATTTTTAGATGGGGCTGACGGTGTTGTTATCGGCGGGTGTCATCCCGGAGATTGCCATTATATTAATGGTAATTTGAAAGCGACAAAGCGAATTTATGGTGTTGGTAAAATCATGGAACAGTTCGGTTTTGAGCCTGATCGATTGAGGCTTAAGTGGATTGGAGCCAGTGAAGGATTGGAATTTCAAAAGAATATGGCCGAATTCATTGAGACGATCAAACAATTGGGGCCCAGCCCGGTTAAATCGCGGATGATCCTCTAGACGAGAGGAGAGATGAAGCATGTATAGCGTTTTGAAAAGTGAAAAGGGAGGGGTTTTCGCGGTCAGATCGCTTCTAAAGCGATTGCTTACAGAAAATATGGTTGATGCCGTTTTTGTTGCGGCAAAGACACCATATTCTGATTTACCGATGCCAACTCTGATCAGCAGTCCTGAAAACATTGAAACCGCGGACCCTTTGGCCCCTGTGGCCCCTTTTAATGCCTCTCGCCAGGCATCAATCCTTTTGCGAAGCGATACCGGAAAACGGCTTGCATTGGTTTTAAGGCCGTGTGAAATTCGCGCCCTGATTGAACTGGTTAAGCTTAAACAATGTGTTCTGGATCCCGCCATACTAATCGGAATAGAATGTAAAGGACGAATGGAGAACGCCCTGTTTCTGGAGCAAGAGAAACAGCGTTCCGGAATTTCTATATCGTTTTATCAGGACGACAACCTTAAGGAAATGATATGTTCGGCCTGTAACGTCTGTGACCATTTTCAACCCGTGGGAACTGATCTGACGCTTTCTGTTTTCGGTGTGCAGATTTCGACAGGGATCGGGGTGGAAGCGGAAAGTGAAACCGGCACGGACATTTTAAAAAAGATGGGATATTCCGATGTTCAGCCCCCTGCGGAACGTGAGGCGGAACTCAGAGATTTGCAGCAACAGCGACTTGAAGCCAAGTCGGTCCTGATGGAGAAGACAGCGGAAGACATTAAGGATATTAAACGGTTTGAAACCCTGATTGCCAACTGCCTGAACTGTAGCAATTGTCGCGTAGCCTGCCCTGTATGTTATTGTAAGGAATGTGTTTTTGTTACGGATGTGTTTGCCCATGAGCCTGAATTGCTTATCCGCCGGGCCGTTAAAAGGGGCATGATCAAGATGCCAACGGAAACGACCATGTTTCACCTGACCCGGCTGGCCCATATCGGCCATGCCTGCGTTGCATGCGGGCACTGCACCAGTGTCTGTCCCAGTGGGATACCGGTAGCGGATTTTTTTATAACGGTAGGGTCAAAAGTCCAGGATTTATTTGACTACGAACCGGGCCGAGACATTAATGAGCCGATTCCCTATTTGGTGTTCGAAGAAGAGAACCAGTAGGATTAAAGGCTATCAGAACGATTCGGAAATCGATACGGAAGAAATACTGAAATGGATGAAAAGACACCAAAAGTCCTTGTCATCGGTGCGGGTATCAGTGGTATTCGCTGTGCACTCGACCTTGCCGAATCCGGCCATTATGTTTTTCTCGTTGAGAAATCTCCTGCCGTTGGTGGTATACTGAATCAGCTTGATTATCAATTTCCCGATAACCACTGCGGCATGTGCCGAATGCTTCCCATGATTAATAGGGATTCGGGCTCCCAGTTTTGCATGCGAAGGGGGTTTTTTCACGAAAATATTTCTGTTTTCACATCCACCAGGGTTGTATCCATAGATGGCAATCCCGGTCATTTAACCGTAAGGCTTTCCAGATTACCGGAAGGAGTAGATCCCGAAAGATGTACGCTTTGCGGCGAATGCGAGGCGGTATGCCCGGTGACGGCTCCGGATCGATTCAATGCCGGGATCGGTGAACGAAAGGCTGTTTATTACGCTGTTCCCACCCGGATTTCCTCTTTTCCGGTGATTGACTGGGAGATATGCACACGCTGCAACGCTTGTGTGGAGGCCTGTGTTAGTGACGCCATTGATTTAGATGGCGAAGCCAAAGACATATTGCTGGAAGATATCGGAGGGGTTATTCTGGCTACGGGAATACCTATGGTTGATCCGGAGCAATTTGATGTTTATGGATATGGTGTTCTTCCCAATGTTGTTACGGCAACCGAATTTGAGCGAATTTTAAGCTCTATCGGTCCCTTTAAAGGGAAGCCGGTTCGGCCTTCCGACGAAAAGCGCATTCAACGGATTGCATGGATCCAATGTGTGGGATCGCGAAATGTGATGATCGGTGCGGATTACTGCTCAAATACCTGCTGCATGATTGCTGTAAAAGAGGCGGTTCTGGCCAAAGAAAAAATCGGCCGGGGAGTGGATACCACGATTTTTTATATGGATATGCGCACATTCGGGAGAGATTTTCAAAGATACCGGGATCGTGCTGAAAATGAGCTCGGGGTGAGGTTTGTCCGGTGCCGGGTCCACAGCATTGAGCCCGATGATCAACCGGGCGATCTTAAACTGGCGTATGTGGATGGTTATGGGAAACAGATAGACGAGCTGTTCGATCTGGTGGTTCTTTCTACAGGCCATCAACCCGGACAACCGTTATCGGACTTTGCGGGCGGACAAAATTTTCAAGAGGGATTAGAGGTGGTCAGCTCAGCACAGGGCCTTACAGATATTTCGGCGGCGGTTCTTGGAGCGGACGCCGCTTCGGAAAGAACGGCGAGAAGGATTCGGGAAATCGGCCAAACGCCGGCTATTAGCAATGCAACACAGCATACCGGTGATTCCGTAAATATATTTAAAAAACGGCATCGAATCCAGGTCGTCCTGTGCCATGAAGAAGCGAAAACCGAACAGCTGGTCGATTGGGAGAAAATTGAAACCGGCTTAAACATACTGCCGGGTGTATTAAATGTGGCCCACGCCGGTGTCGAATGCAGTCAAAACGGATGGGAGGCCGTTCAACGGGCGCTTCAAGAAAGCCACGCCAATCGGTTGATATTGGTGGCGAATAAACCGTATAATTTATGGCCGCGGATTGAGGAATTATACCGTAATACAGGTCTGCTGTCTTCGCTGGTGGAGGTCGTTTATTTAAATTTACCATCTTCAGCGCACTACGACCTGTCACAAACAACCGAAGGCGCCCTTAAGGCCGTTGAAATGGCCGTAAACCGGCTTCGCACCCGCATGCCCCCGTCAGGGCTATCCGTTCCTGTTGTTAAAGCCGCCCTGGTTGTGGGGGGTGGCCCTTCCGGTATGAGTGCTGCCGCTGCACTGGCCGCCCACGGTATTTCCGTCTTTCTGGTTGAAAAGTCCGACAAGTTGGGAGGCAACCTGGCGCATATTGTAGACGAAGAAACAAGATCGGTCGTTGAGAAATTAATCCGTGAAATAGAAAGCGATTCAAATATTCATATTTATTTCGGCGCAAATGTGGTTGAGAGTATCGGTTCCGCCGGTCGATTTTACACTTGTATTCGCTTGCCGTCCGAAGAGGCGGTCTTTATTGATCACGGTGTTTTTATCGTGGCAACCGGGGGTCGGCCTTCTAATATTGATGCTTACGGGTTTGGTGGGCATGAGAGCATTATGACTCAATTTGAACTTGAAAAACGGCTGTCTGATCCTGATTTTTCGGGCGAATCGTTAAAAACCGTTGTGATGATTCAATGTGCGGGATCAAGGGAAGAACCCCGTAACTATTGCAGCCGTATCTGCTGTCTAAAAGCCATTAAAAATGCGATTAAAATTAAGGAACGTCACCCTAAGGCCGATGTATTTATCTTCTATCGAGATATGATGACATACGGAGAGTCAGAGCGGTTTTACACCCGGGCCCGTAAAAAAGGTGTTTTATTTATACCGTTTGACACTAAAAATAAACCACAGGTGTCCATTGGCAGCGGAGGACCGGTAGTAGAGGGTGTTGATCCGATACTTGGCACCGGGGTTCAGTTGAAACCGGAATTGCTGGCGCTTTCCTCAGGTCTGATTCCCAATCCGGTTGAAGGGCTTGCTCTAACGCTAAGGGTTGAGACGACACG